>JAOARA010000351.1 GCA_025211115.1 Roseicyclus sp.
GGGTTCCCCGTCTTGGCGGGCATTGGGGCGATTGCGACCCCGAAAACCCCAAGAACACCCGCCGGCGCTGTTCACTTCTGATCCGACGGCGCGAGGGGGCGGGCGAGACGGCGGTGCTGATCGACACCTCCCCTGACCTGCGCGCACAGCTGCGCGATGCGGGCATCGGGCGGCTTGACGGGGTGGGCTTCACCCATTCCCACGCCGATCACACCCACGGGCTCGACGACCTTCGGATGATCGTCTTCAACATGCGCCAGCGCCTGCCGGTCTGGGCCGACGGGGCGACGCAGAACGACCTGCTCAACCGCTTCGGCTATGCCTTCGTGCAGCCGCCGAACTCGGCCTATCCGCCGATCCTCGACCTGAACGGGATCGAGGGCGACGTGGTGATCGACGGGCCGGGCGGCGAGATCCGGCTGACCCCCTTCGAGGTGCGGCACGGCAATATCGATGCGCTCGGCTTCCGCATCGGCGACCTGGCCTACCTGCCCGATGTCTCCGACATCCCCGAGGGGGTCTGGCCGGTGCTGGAGGGGCTGGACTGCTGGATCCTCGACGCGTTGCGCCGCACGCCGCACCCCTCCCACGCGCACCTGGCGCAGTCGCTGGAGTGGATCGCCCGCGCAGAGCCGCGCCGCGCCGTTCTGACGAACATGCATATCGACCTCGATTACGCGACCGTCGCCGAAGAGACGCCCGAACACATCACCCCCGCCCATGATGGGCTGACGCTGACCTACGAGGTCTGAGGGCTTGGGCGACATCCTCGCCATCGTGATGCCGGTCTTTCTCGTGGTCGGCGCGGGCTACCTCGCCGTCTGGCGCGGGCTGTTCAAGGACGCCGCCGTCGACGGGCTGATGGTCTTCACGCAGAAATTCGCCATCCCCTGCCTGCTGTTCTCGGCCATCGCCACGCTGGACCTGGGCGCGGATTTCGACCTCCGGCTTCTTGCCAGCTACTACGCGGGATCGACCGTGGCCTTCTTCGGCGCATTGCTCGGCGCGCGCTACGGCTTCGGGCGGCCCTGGGTGGACAGCGTCGCCATCGGCTTCTGCGCGCTCTTCGCCAACTCGGTGCTGCTGGGCCTCGCCATCGGCGAGCGCGCCTATGGCATCGAGAGCCTCGGGCCGAATTACGCCATCGTCGCGGTGCATGCGCCGTTTTGCTACCTGCTCGGCATCGTCACGATGGAGATCGTGCGCGCCGAGACGGGGGGCCTTGCGCTGGCAGGGACGGTGGCCAAGGCGATCTTTCGCAACGCGCTGATGATCGGGATCGGGCTGGGGTTCGCCGTGAACCTCACCGGGCTGGCCATCCCCGTGATCCTCGAGGACGCGCTGGCGCTGATGATCCGCGCGGCGCTGCCCGCGGCGTTGTTCGGGCTGGGTGGCGTGCTTTACCGCTACAAGCCCGAGGGGGACGCGGGCGTCATCGCCATGATCTGCGGCATCTCGCTGCTGGTGCATCCGGCCATCGCCTGGACGCTGGGAAGCACGGTGGCGGGCCTGAACCAGGACCAGCTGCGGGCCGCGGTGGTCACGGCGGCGATGGCACCGGGCGTGAACACCTATATCTTCGCCGACATGTATGGCGCGGCGCGGCGGGTGGTGGCCAGTTCGATCCTGATCGGAACCGCCCTGACCGTGGTGACAGCGACCGCGTGGATCTGGCTGGTGGGTTAGGCCGCGTCGCGCTGTGCGATCCGGTCTTCACCGATGCAGAGCGTTTCGCAGGGCACGTTCTCGGCCAGCACGATATTGGGGCGCTCGAACATCAGCTGAACGAACTCGACCGGTTCGGGCGGCACCTCGAGGGTGATGTTCTGCCCGTTCACCAGCGACAGCGCGTTGGTCAGAACCGCGTCGGACCCGCGCAGGTTCTCTCCGTTCCAGTTCGACAGGCTGATGCGATGCCCCTGCCCCAGCCGCAGCGGAGAGATGTTCCCCAGCGTGCCGGTCTCGATGCGGACCAGCGCGGTCTCGGGCGTGACGGTCACGAGAGACACCCCGACCGCGTCGATGCAGGCCACGCGGCCGTAGGAGGTCAGCACCGGGTCGCCCACGGCCAGACGCTCGACCGCGACATATCCCATCGGCGTGGCGATCCGCGTTCCGGCGACGAACCCCGTCGAGGTGCTGACCGCACCGTGCAGGGGGGCTTCGGGGGCCAGCCGCGACAGCAGCTGAGACAGGCATTTCTCGAATGCGTGGGGGTCGATCGGAGCGGACATGACACAGTTCCTTGAGATACTCGTACACACACCAGCAGGTGCCATTAACCATTAGGAAACCAATCCGGCGGGATTGGGTGGCGACCAAGGCATGTTTGCGATGTCGGAGGACGCGCCGCCTTGTTTTCGCCCCATCGGGGACGCCAGACCGCCATGCAGGGTCCGGGTTGGAGGGCGCGCCGAGCCGGGCCAAGCCGCGCCAAGCCGACGTCACGCCGGGCCGGCCATGCGTGTCTTCCATGCCCGCCCGACGTGACGCGATGTCAGGA
>JAOARA010000352.1 GCA_025211115.1 Roseicyclus sp.
GCGCGATGTTCGAGACGCTTGGCCTTGAGATGACGCCGCGGGAGGCGTCGGTGTGGTTCGGGCTGCTGGTGGGCCTTGGCTTTGGCGCGCTGGCGCAGCTGACGCGCTTTTGCCTGCGGCGCGCGCTGGTGGGGCCGGAGGGCGAGCGCGCCGAGGCGCGGGGCGTCTGGGCGATGGCGCTGCTGGTGGCCGTTCTGGGCACGCAGGGGGCGGTGGCGCTCGGGCTGGTGTCCTTCGGCGCGCACCGGTTCCATGTCGAGGCGCTGCCGGTGGTGGCGCTGGTGGCCGGTGGGCTGATGTTCGGGCTGGGCACGGTGCTGGCGCGGGGCGGCCTGTCGCGGCTGACGGTGTTGTCGGCAAGCGGCAACCTGCGGGCGCTGGTGGCCATTGTCGTGGCCGCCGTGGCGGCGCAGGCGACGCTGCAGGGGGCGCTTGCGCCTGTCCGCGTGGCGCTGGGGTCGGTGACGGTGGCGGGGCCGGGCGTGCTGCCGGGCGCGGGCTGGATCTGGGCCGGGGTGATCGCGGGGCTGGCGGCGCTGGTGGTGTGGCGCTCGGGCGCGCGGGTTTCCGTGCTGGCGGGGGCGGCGCTGCTGGGGGCGTTGGTGCCACTGGCCTGGGTGGGCACGGGCTACGTGCTATACGATGATTTCGACGCGATCCCGCTGGAGGGGCTGGCCTTTACCGGGCCGTTTGCCGAGACGATCTTCTGGGGGGTCGCGGCGCAGGTGACGAGCGCGGGCTTCGGCGCGGGGCTGGTGGGCGGCGTGCTGGCCGGTGCGCTGCTGGCGGCGGTGGGCTCGCGCGGCTTCCGGGTGGAGAGCTTCGAGAGCGCGGGGCAGATGGGGCGCAGCCTTGGCGGCGCGGTGCTGATGGGCGTGGGCGGCGTGCTGGCGGGGGGCTGCACCGTGGGCGCGGGCCTTGCCGGGGTGCCGACGCTGGGGGTCGCCGCGCTGATCGCGCTGGGGTCCATCGTGGCGGGCATCTACGGCGCGGACGCGGTGCTGTCGCGCCGGGGCGCGGGGCGGATGGTCGCCGCCGAGTGAGCCGTCAGGCGAGCGTCACGCCCGCATCCGTCATGCCCGCCTGCGCGGCTGCGAGCGAGCCACCGAAGTCGATGGCGCGGCAGAGATCCTGCCGCACCGTCACGACGAAGCCCAGCTTCGCGGCGTCGACGGCGGAGTAGTTCACGCAGAAATCGGTGGCGAGGCCGACCATGGTCAGCCGGGTGATGCCGCGCGTCTTCAGGTAGCCCTCGAGGCCCGTGGGCGTTTGCCGGTCGTTCTCGAAAAAGGCCGAGTAGCTGTCGATGGCGCGGTTGAACCCCTTGCGGAGGATCAGGTCGGCGCGGTCCACGGTCAGGTCGGGGTGGAACTGCGCGCCGATCGAGCCCTGGATGCAATGGTCGGGCCAGAGCACCTGCGGGCCGTAGGGCATCTCGGTCATCTCCATCGGCTCTTTACAGGGATGTTCCGAGGCGAAGGAGGAATGGCCGGCCGGGTGCCAGTCCTGCGTCAGGATCACGGCGGAAAACTCGGCCATCAGCGCGTTGATGCCGGGCACGATCAGGTCGCCCTCGGGCACGGCGAGCGCGCCGCCGGGGCAGAAATCGTTTTGCACGTCGATCACGATCAGGGCTTGGGTCATGGCGTCCTCCGGTCGGTCGTCCCTTGTGTGCCACAGCGGGGCAGGCGGTGAAAGGGCGGGGCGGTTTGACCGGCATCAAGGCGCGAGGCCAGCGCGGGCGGCAGGCTGCGCCGCATCACCACCACCGACGGAGGGCGAGATGAAACTGCTGGTCGGATATGCCTCGACGCAGGGGCAGACCCGCAAGATCGCGCGGCATGTCGCCGACCGGCTGGCGGATGGCGGGCACGCGGTGGAGCTTTTGGCGCTGGAGGATGCCGGAGACCTCGACTTGGGGCGGTTCGACCGGGCGATCCTGGCGGCCTCGGTGCATGTCGGGCACTACCAGTCTTCGCTCGCGGCCTTCGCCGAGGCCGAACGCGATTGGCTGAACGCGCATCCGGTGCTGTTCCTGTCGGTGTCGCTGGCCGCCGCAGGGCATGACGCAGAGGAGTGGCGCGCGCTCGACCGCATCGCCGGGGACATGGCGCAGGCGACAGGCTGGACGCCCACGCAGGTGGTGCAGGTGGCGGGGGCCTATGCGCCCTCGCGCTACGATGTCGTCACCCGCTTCACGATGCGCCGGATCATCGCCGCGAAGGACGCGGAGGCCGACCTGTCGCAAGACAAGGAATATACCGATTGGGCGGCGCTGGATGCGGCGGTGGATGCGTGGCTTGCGGCCTGATGTCGGCTTGTGGCGCGCCGCGCCCGCGCCTATGTGCGCGCCCATGATCACGGTTGCCGCCCTCTACCAGTTCACCGCCTTTCCCGACCCCGCCGCGCTGCGCGGGCCGCTTCTGTCGCTCTGCGAGGCCGAGGGGGTGAAGGGCACGCTGCTGCTGGCGGGCGAAGGGATCAACGGGACCATCGCGGGCAGCCGCGCAGGGATCGACGCGGTTCTGGCGCATATCCGCACCCTGCCCGGCTGCGCCGGGTTGGAGTGGAAGGAGAGCAGCACCGAGGCGATGCCCTTTGGCCGGATGAAGGTGCGGCTGAAGCGCGAGATCGTGACGATGGGCGTTCCGGGCACCGACCCGAGGGCCATCGTTGGCACCTACGTCGAGCCCGCCGATTGGAACGCGCTGATTTCCGCGCCCGATGTCGCCGTGATCGACACGCGCAACGATTACGAGGTCGCCATCGGCACCTTCCGTGGCGCGGTGGACCCCGAGACGGAAAGCTTCCGCGATTTCCCGGCGTGGTGGGAGGCGAACCGCGACCGCTTCCACAACAAGCGCATCGCCATGTTCTGCACCGGCGGTATTCGCTGCGAGAAATCCACCGCCTTTCTCAAGGCGCAGGGGGTCGACGAGGTCTATCACCTGAAGGGCGGCATCCTGAAATACCTCGAGGAGGTGCCGGCGAGGGAAAGCCTGTGGGACGGTGGCTGTTTCGTCTTCGACGAACGCGTCGCGGTGGGTCACGGGCTGGAGGTTCTGCCGCATGAGCTCTGCCGCGCCTGTCGGCGGCCGATCCTGCCCGAGGACCGCGCGCGCCCCGAGTTCGAGGAGGGGGTGCAGTGCCACCTCTGCGTGGGGGAGTATTCCGAGGCGGATCGCGCGCGGTTCCGCGAACGGCAGCGGCAGGTGAAACTGGCCGAGGCCCGCGGTGCGGCGCATGTGGGGGCTGTGGCGAAGGGCGGGGAGTGAACGCCAGACGCCCGAGCTATCGCCAGTTCTGACCCGGCATCATGAGGTCCAGGACATGCACCTCGTTCAGGTCTCCGTGATACTCGTAGAGATAGGTGTAGCCCTCGAGCGCCAGGAAGCGCACGCTCCCTTGGAACGCCACGCCCGCTTCGGGAAAGGCTGACAGGGTGCGCGCCATGCGCTGATGGATTCCGTCGAGGAACCGCAGCACGTTCGGGATGTCGGCAGGGTCCACGTGGTCGATCAGGCGCAGGATCGCTGCGTCCACCTCGGGGGCGAGGATGATCGCAGCGCCCTTCATCCGGGTTGACGGTCAGGACCTGCGGGCCAGCGCACGGTCGCGCAGACCTTCGAAATAGGCATCGTCGGCGATGGTCCCGCGACCTTCGGCGATGGCCTTGCGCCCGGCCTCGATCCGCCGGTTGATGTCGATCTGCGCCATGACGGCATCGAGAAGAGCACGTCTGCCTTCGGCGACATCCGCCTTGAGCGGGTCGGCGAGGAAGGTATCGGCCAGCGCGCGCAGATCTTCCATCGACAGCATCGCCGCAACCTCGCGGTTGTTCTTCGTCACCAGCACCGGCTCACGATGCGCGGCCTCGAGCAGGCGACCGAAGCTGTTCTTGGCCTCGACTGCGGTGACGGTCTTCACGGTAGGCTCCTCCGGCGGCGGTGGTGACACTGGCCAGTATGGACAGAATGGCTCATTTGGCAAGATGAGCCCCCATGACGTTTCTCCCACGAAAAAAGGGGCGCCCGGAGGCGCCCCTTTCCCTGTCTGTCCGAAGGGAGGTTCGGATCAGCCCTTGGTGAAGTCCGGGTAGGCTTCCATGCCCAGCTCGGCCACGTCGAGGCCCGCCAGTTCGGCCTCTTCCGAGACGCGGATGCCCATGATCGCCTTGAGCACGATCCAGACGATCAGCGACTGCACGATGGTGGTGCCGATGATGGCCGCCATGCCCAGCAGCTGGGTGCCCAGCGCCGCTTCGCCGTGGTAGCCGCCGGTCAGGAC
>JAOARA010000042.1 GCA_025211115.1 Roseicyclus sp.
GCGCACCATCGGCACGCGGACGTCGAGCCATATCGTGCAGGCCTTCGGGATGCGCAACGCTCTGCAGCCCGATCACCTGACGGTGAAGCTGCAGGGCTCCGCCGGTCAGTCGCTGGGGGCCTTCGCCGCGCCCGGCCTCAAGCTCGAGGTGTCGGGCGATGCCAACGACTATGTCGGCAAGGGCCTGTCGGGCGGCATCATCGTGGTGCGCCCGCCGCAGGAAAGCCCGCTGACCGCGTCGGAGAACGTCATCATCGGCAACACGGTGCTGTACGGGGCAACCGACGGCTACCTGTTCGCCGCCGGCCGCGCGGGCGAGCGCTTCGCGGTGCGGAACTCGGGCGCCAAGGTGGTGATCGAGGGCTGTGGCTCCAACGGCTGTGAATACATGACCGGCGGTGTTGCGGTGATCCTTGGCTCCATCGGGGCGAACTTCGGGGCCGGGATGACGGGCGGCATGGCCTATCTCCACGACCCGGAGGGAGCGGCGCGCGTCAACATGAACATGGAGACGCTGGTGACCTGCCCGGTGACCGTGCCGGAATGGGAGGCGCAGCTGAAGGGCCTGATCGAGGCGCATCTGCGCGAGACCGGCTCGCGCAAGGCGGCCGACATCCTGCAGCACTGGGACATCGAGCGGGGCAACTTCCTGCAGGTCTGCCCGAAGGAGATGCTCGACAAGCTGGCGCACCCGCTGGGCATCGAGAAGGCCGCCGTTCCTGCCGAATGACCCGACACCCCGCGCCCGGTTCGTCTGACCGTGGTGCGGGGTTTCCCCTTCATCTTGGCAAATACAACTCCGGGGGAGTCCCGAAGGGACGGGGGCAGAGCCCCCTCTTTCGGAGCGACGCCTCCGCTCCGCATTCCCTGGATCAGGGGCACCGACCGCACCGCGTCAGCGGTGCCACCGCGGTCGTGGGCGCCGGCCGGAGGCCGAGCCCCGCCGCAAGCCCCCTCCGCGCCGCGCCACGGGGCGCAGCCCTTCGGGTCAGGGCGTCACGAACTCCGTCTTGGCGTAGCCCTGCGCGTAGAGCAGTGCGGTCAGGTCGCCGTGGTTGATCGCGTGGGCGGCCTGCGCCTGCACCACCGGCTTGGCGTGGACGGCGACGCCCAGCCCCGCGCGTTGCAGCATGCCAAGGTCGTTCGCGCCGTCGCCGATGGCCAGCACGTCGGCATCGGTCAGGCCAAGCCGTGCGGTCAGCTCGTCCAGCGCGGCGACCTTGGCCTCGCGCCCGAGGATCGGATGCGCGACCGTGCCGGTCAGCGTGCCGCCCTCGACCAGAAGCGTGTTCGCGCGGTGTTCGTCGAAGCCGAGCTTCGCGGCGACCGCCTCGGTAAAGGCGGTGAACCCGCCCGAGACCAGCGCCGCATGGGCGCCATGGGCGCGCATCGTGGCGACCAGCGTGGCACCGCCGGGCATCATGGTGATGCGGGTGGCCAGAACCTCGGCGATGGTCGTCTCGGGCAGGCCCCGCAGAAGCGCGACGCGCTCGGTCAGGGCCGCTTCGAAATCCAGCTCGCCGTTCATCGCGCGGGCGGTGATCGCGGCGACCTGTGCGCCGCTCCCGGCGGCGGCGGCCAGTTCGGCGATGCATTCCTGCCGGATCATGGTCGAATCCATGTCGGCCAGAAGCAGCCGCTTGCGGCGGCCCGCGCTGGGCTGGGCGACGAGGTCGACGCCCTCGGCATCGAGGCTGTCGCGGATCTGGGGCAGGTTCCTGGGCAGCGCCCCGACCTCGAACTCGGCCGCGCAATTGGGGTCGAGCCAAAGCGCATCGCCGCCCCCCATCGCGTCGCGCAGCGACCGGACCAGCACCGGCTCGAGGATCATCGCGGGGTTGGTGACGAGGGTGATGGTGAACATGGCGGCCGCCCTTGCTGCAGTTTCGCGCCATAGACCACGAAGGGACGCAGCGGGCCAGAGGCTTTGGCGGTTGGCACGGCGCGAAACGCGCCTAGGTTGGGTGTCAGGCAAACTTGACGGATCGCTCACATGACACGGCATATCCTGATCGCGGTGCTGGCGCTGTGCGCGCTGGCCGCGGGTCTTTGGGGGCTGGAGGCCCCGCGCGCGGGGCTGGAAATCCGCCAGGCGCAGGTGGGCGAGACCCCGGTGACCGTGATGCGGCAGCCCGCGGCCGAGGGGCCGGTCGTCGTGATCGCCCACGGCTTTGCCGGGTCGCGGCAGCTGATGTCGGCCTGGCAGCTCAGCCTTGCGCGGGCCGGGTTCATCACGGTGAGCTTCGATTTCGAAGGGCACGGGCGGAACCCCGTGCCGATGTCGGGCGACGTGACCCGCATCGACGGCACCACCCGGCTCTTGATGGAGGAGACGGGGCGCGTGACGGAGTATGCCGTGACCCTGCCCGGTGCGCAGCCGCGGGTGGCGCTGGTGGGGCATTCCATGGCCTCGGACATCGTGGTGCGGCAGGGGATCGCGGACCCCCGCGTCGAGGCGGTGGTGGGGATCTCGCTCTTCAGCCAGGCGGTGACGGAGGAGGCGCCCGCCAACCTCCTGATCGTCAACGGCGCGTGGGAGGGGGCGCTGCGCGCCGAAGCCCGCCGCGTCATGGCCGAGCTGGGCGCCGAAGAGGGCGACACCGTGGGCACGCCCGGTGACGGCTTCGCCCGGCGCGCCGTCGCGGTGCCCTTCGTCGAGCATGTGGGCGTCTTGTTCGCCCCCGCGGGCATCGCCGAGGCGACCGACTGGCTGGGCGACAGCTTCGGGATGATGCCCGAGGGGCAGCCGGTCGCGCTTGGGCCGTGGATCATCCTGGCGCTTTTCGGCGCGGTGCTTCTGGTGCGCCCGCTGGCGCGGTTGCTGCCTGCGGGGGAAGCGCCGTGGCATCCCGCGCGTGGGCCGTTCTGGGCGTTGGCGCTGGCCCCGGCGGTGCTGACCCCGCTTGCCTTGAGCCTGTTCGACACGCGCTTTCTGCCGGTTCTGGTGGCCGATTACCTCGCCCTCCACCTCGCGCTTTACGGCGCGCTGGTGCTGGCCGGTGCGGCATGGGCGGGCGGGTTGCCCGCGCGGCGGGGCCTGCTGGCGGGGCTGGCGCTGGCGGCTTACGGCATCCTTGTCTTCGGCGGCATCATGGACCGTTACGTTGGCAGTTTCATGCCCCACGCGGGCCGCGTCCCGGTGATCCTCGCCATCCTGCCGGGTGCGATCCTCGCCATGCTCGCCGACGCGGTCCTGTCCGAGGGCACGCGCGCGGCGCTCTGGCGGCGGGTGGTGGCGCGGGGGGCCTTCCTGTCGTCGCTCGGCATCGCCGTGGCGCTCGATTTCGAGCGGCTTTTCTTCCTCATCATCATCCTGCCCGTCATCCTGCTCTTCTACCTGGGCTACGGGACGATGGGCCGCTTCGTCGGGCGGCGCACGGGGTCGGTGGTGGCGATGGGCATCGGCCTCGGGGTGATCCTGGGGTGGGCGCTTGGCGTGACCTTCCCGATGTTCGATCCGGGGGCCTAGGGAGCGCCCTCAGCGCCGGTAGCGCGCGAGGAAGGTCTTGACCGCCTCGGCGGCGATGCGGTCGATCTCGGCCTCGGCGGGGTCTTTCTCGATCCCGAAGAGCACCTTGAGCATCAGGTCCGCCCGGCACAGCTGCGCCAGCTGGTCGGCCGCAAGCGCCGTATCCTCGATATCGAGGGCGGCACGGGCGCGGGGGCTGTCGAGGTAGACGGCGATCTTGCGGCCCCATTTCTTCGGCCCGCTGTCGTAGAAGGTGCGGCCAAGCTCCGGGAACCGCTGCGCCTCGGCGACGCAGACGCGGAACATGTCCTGCCCGAAATCCGAAAGGATGAAGGTCATCAGGGTCTTGCAGA
>JAOARA010000353.1 GCA_025211115.1 Roseicyclus sp.
CCCCTCGTGCGGCGGCAGCGCCTCGGGCCCCGGCGGCGCATCCTGCGGAGCTGCGCCCGGTGCCTCGTCCAGCTCGATCAGCACCGGGCCCTTGCGTGTCTCGGTCACAGCCTGTCCCCCAGAAGAAACTCCGCCGCGCGGTCCAGCCGGATATGCGGAGGCCCATCGCCCATCCGCAGGCTCAGCGGCGCAGGTGCAAAGCGCATCACCCCGAAATCGCCGTCCAGCCACCGCTCCGCCCCCTGTTTCGCCGGCGCGAGCAGCGCCGAAGGATCGGCGGGCAGGTCGCCCGGATGCAGCGCCGCCTGCTTGCCGCTGTCCAAGAGCGTGCCCCGCACGAGGTCCAGCTCCGCCCCGCTCACCATGCGCGTTTCCTCCACCGTGGCGCGCAGCGCGGCGATGGCCATGGCCTGCGTCTCGGCCCCCGCGAAATCCGCGCGGCGCCGGGCGTCGGCCACCAGCGCCCCCATGATCTGCGCCAGCCGGTCATGCTGGGAATGGTGCAGATGGTCGGCCTTGGTCGCGGCGAAAAGGATGCGGTCGACCCGCTTGCGGCCCAGAAGGCCCGACAGGAAGGCCGAGCGCCCCGGCCGGAACGCGCCGAGGATGCCCGAAAGCGCCTGCCGCAGGTCCTCCAGCGCGGGCGGCCCCGCATGGATCGCGCCAAGCGCGTCCACCAGCACGATCTGCCGGTCGATGCGGGCGAAATGCGCCCGGAAGAAGGGTTTGACGACCCGTGCCTTGTAGGCCTCGAACCGCCTTGCGAATTCGCGCGCGAGCGAGCCGCGGGGGGCCTCGGACGGCGGCAAGGGCGCGAAGGTCAGCACGGGCGAGCCTTCGAGGTCGCCGGGCAACAGGAACCGCCCCGGCGTGCAATCGGAATAGCCCGCCTCCCGCGCCGCGGTCAGGTAGGCGGTCCATGCCCGCGCCAGCGCGGCCGCCACCGGCTCCTCCAGCCGCGCCGAGGGGTCCAGCCCCTCCAGCGCCGCGCGATAGGCCGCGGCCTCGCCCCGGCTCTCGGCGCGCGCCAGCGCCTCGCGCGACCAGCTGGCGAAATCCTGCTCCAGCAGCCCGAGGTCCAGCAGCCACTCGCCGGGGTAATCCACGATGTCCAGATGCACCGTCCGCGGCCCCTGCAGCCCGCCGAGCACCCCCTTGGGCCGGACCCGCAGCGACAGCCGCAACTCCGAGACCGAGCGCGTCGAGGCCGGCCAATGCGGCGCGGGGCCGGTCAAGGCGGCCAAGTGCTTCTCGAACTCGAAGCGCGGCACCGTGTCGTCGGGTTGCGGCTGCAGGAAAGCCGCCTCGATCCGGCCCGCGCGCGCGGCCTCCAGCCCCGGCATCCGGCCGCGGTCCAGCAGGTTGGCGACCAGCGAGGTGATGAAGACGGTCTTGCCCGCCCGGCTCGGCCCGGTGACCCCCAGCCGGATCACCGGCTCAAAGAACACGCCCGAGACACCCTGGGCCGCCCCTTCGATCCCGCGCCCCACCCTGTCCGCGATCGCACCTATGACCAAGTCCCGCACCCCATCTGCCGCCCCCGGCAACCTAAGCATCCGGGCCCCGCTTTGCGAGGGGTGAATACCCGCCCCTGCCCAGCCCCTACCCAGCCCCTTCCCCGGCCCGGTCCTGCGCGTTTCCCCCTTGGCGGCGCGCCCCCTTTGCGCCTATGTCCCGGCCCATGCCCCGCTATGCCTTCCAGGTCGAATACGATGGCGCCCCCTTCGCGGGCTGGCAGCGCCAGAAGGATCACCCCTCGGTGCAGGGCGCGCTCGAGGCCGCGCTCGCCGCGCTCGAGCGCGATGTGCCCTCCATCGCCGCGGCGGGCCGCACCGATGCGGGCGTCCATGCGACCGGCCAGGTGGCGCAGGCCGACCTGCAAAAGGATTGGGAGCCGTTCCGCCTCTCCGAGGCGCTGAACTGGCACTTGAAACCTGCGCCCGTGGCCATCGTGGCCTGCGCCCGCGTGCCCGAGGACTGGCACGCCCGCTTCTCGGCCATCGAGCGGCGCTACACCTACCGGGTCATCAGCCGCCGCGCGCCGCTGGTCCACGAGGCGGGCAAGGCCTGGCACCTCCGCGGCGCGCCGCTCGCCACGCAGGCGCTGCAACAGGCCGGCCGCCACCTCCTCGGGCGGCACGATTTCACCACCTTCCGCGCCACGCTTTGCCAGGCGAAAAGCCCGGTCAAGACGCTCGACGAGCTGACCGTCGAAGAGATCCCGCACGCCCACGGCGCCGAGACCCGCTTTCACCTGCGCGCGCGCTCCTTCCTGCACAACCAGGTCCGCTCCATCGTCGGCACGCTGGAGCGCGTCGGCGCGGGCGCCTGGTCGCCCGAGGATGTCCGTGACGCTCTCCAGGCCGCCGACCGCGCCGCCTGCGGCCCCGTCGCCCCGCCCGAGGGGCTCTATCTCACCGGCGTCGGCTACCCGGACGATCCCTTCGCCTGAGCGCGGCCTGCGCCTTCATCTTTCCCCAAATACGCATCCCCGGCCTGCCACCGGGCACGCCCGCCCCCCTGCCGGGAGCGTCGCCCGCCAAGGGCCCCGCGCCGCGCGCGCGGCGCGCGCGGGCGACGGCGAAGCCGGCGCAAGCCCTTCTCAGGCCAGCGGACGGGCCGGATCACGCGGCCCCCGCAGCCCCTGCGCCCCGGCCGCATCCTTCACCGATGCGTGCAGCCGCTCCGAGGGGTCGCGGCCCACCGCCCGCCCGTGCCGGATGAAAAAGAGCTTCCCCACCCCTCGGTTCATCCCGATGCCCGGCGCATGGGCCGCGGTCAGGAACCTCTGCCGCCAATGCACCGGCAGCGGCAGGCCTGCGGCCTCGGCCTCGCCCAGCATCCAGACCAGCGGGATGTTCGACAGCGGCCGCGCCGCCCGCACCCCGTCGAGCTGCCCGCCCACGTCGCCATGGGTGCCGCGGAACCAGACCTGTTGCACCCTGCCTGACGCGGCCTCCTCGCCCGAGGTCTCCCAGAGCACCGGCGCATAGGCATCGCGCCGCTCGTCCAGCGCCAGCGCATGCCGCGCGATCTCGGTGGCGGGGCCAAGCCCGTGGGAATGGAACCGGTGCGGCGCGGGCACGAGACGCCACAGGCCCGGCAAGCGCAGCCCCAGCGCGCGCACCGTGTCGAAGACGCCCAGGAAGCGGATCGACACCTCGGCATGGCAGCGCGAGAGCCGCAGCGCGCGGGCCTCGGCGCTGTCGGGATCGCTGCGGTAGCAGTCATAGACCCGGTCCAGTGTCTCGGGCGCGACCTGTGCCGCGCGCAACAATCCCATCCGGTCGATCAGCCCGGCCAGCGAGCGCACCGCGTAGGCGCCCCGCGAATAGCCCATCAGCATGACCGTGTCGCCCGGCCGGTAGTTGCGCGCGAGGAACAGGTAGGCGCGCTTGATCTGGCGGTTGATCCCCACCCCCGCCAGCACCTCGAGCGCACGGCGATAGCCGCGCCACTGGATGCCCGGCTCGTAGTAGAGCGTCAGCTGCGCCCGCGCCGGGGCCTCCTGCAACAGCCGGTAGATCAGCCCGATATTCGTCTCCCGCCCGCGGGCGAGAGACGACATCGTGCCGTCCAGCAGGATCACATGGGTTCGGGGCAGATGCGGTTCGGGCAGGCGCGGCGGGGCGCTGCGGTCGCCCGTCAGCCAGGCGCGGAGGCGGCTATTCCGCGGCAACGGCCCTCCCGTCCTGCAGGTAGCTCCAGACCCGCGCGGGCGTGAAGGGCATGTCGACCTGCCGGATGCCCAGCGGCCAGAGCGCATCGAGCACGCCATTGGCCACCGCGGCCAGCGCGCCGACCGTTCCCGCCTCGCCGCAGCCCTTCATGCCCAGAGGGTTCGCGGTCGAGGGCACGGCCTCGGTGGTGAAGGCGATGAAGGGCATGTCATCGGCCCGCGGCATCCCGTAATCCATGAAGGTCGCGGTCAGAAGCTGGCCGTCGGCATCGTAGACGACATGCTCGGTCAGGGCCTGCCCGATGCCCTGGGCCACGCCGCCATGGACCTGCCCCTCGGCCAGTCGCGGGTTCATCAGGTTGCCGAAATCATCCACCACCGTGTAGCGCGCGACCCGCGTCGCGCCCGTGGCGCGGTCGATCTCCATCTCGGCGACGTGGCAGCCATTGGGGTAGGAGCGGCCCGGAAGGGTGCGCGTCTCGGTCACCTTCGCCAGCTCGCCCCGCCCCGCGGCGCGGGCGCGGCCTGCCGCCTCCAGAAGCGTGACGACGACATTCGAGCCGGGGGCGCGGAACACGCCCTCGCCCTCATCGAAGGTGACGTCGCGCTGGTCCATCTCTTCGCCGAGGAAGGCGCAGAGGCCCGAGATCAGCGTCTCGGCCGTCGCGCGCATCGCCATGCCCTGCACAGTGACCGAGCGCGAGCCGCCCGTGCCGCCACCGGTGGCGATCAGGTCGCTGTCGCCCTGCACGATCTCGATCGTCTCGAGCGGCAGGCCCGTCTGGTCATGCAGAAGCTGGGCATAGACGGTCTCGTGCCCCTGCCCGTTCGACTGGGTGCCGACATAGACCTTGGCCCCCGTGTCCGTGATCTCGATCGTCGCCGTCTCAGACGGGTCCCCGAGAATGGACTCGATGTAGTAACAAATCCCCAGACCCCGGAGTTTCCCCTCCGCCTCCGAGGCCGCCCGCCGGGACGCGAAGCCCGCGATATCGGCCTCCACCTCGGCGCGGTCGAGCAGTTTGTGGAAATCGCCCACGTCGTACAGCTCGCCCGTGGCGCTGCGATAGGGGAAGGCGCCCGCGGGAATGAAGTTGCGGCGGCGCAGCTCCAGCGGGTCGACGCCCAGCTCGCGGGCGGCATGGTCCATCGCGCGCTCGAGGGCGTAGATCGCCTCGGGGCGGCCCGCGCCGCGATAGGCGTCGATCTGGGTGGTGGTGGTGTAGATGCCGCGGTTGCGGAAATGGTAGGTCTGCACGTCATAGGTGCCGGTCAGCACCTTGGAATAGAGCGCGGACTGGATGTTCATCCCGAAATTCGACGGGTAGGCCCCCATGTTCGACAGGCTGTCGGTGCGGAAGGCGACCAGTTTCAGATCGGCGTCGAAGCCCAGCGTCACCGTCACCGACAGGTCGCGCCCGCCGTTGTCCGACAGCATCGACTCGGTCCGTTCCCCGATCCAGCGCACCGGGCGGCCCAGCACGCGGGCGGCATGGGCCGACAGCAGGTATTCGGGGTAGTTCATCGACTTCATCCCGAAGCCGCCGCCCACGTCGGGGTTGGTCACGCGCACGCGGTCCTCGGGCAGGCCCAGCCACTTGGCCAGCTCGCCCTTGGTGCCCCAGACGCCCTGCCCGTTGACGGCGACGTGGAGGCGGTCGCCGTCGAGCTCGGCGTAGCAGCCGCGCGGCTCCATGCTGTTGACGATGATACGGTTGTCGTAGCTCGTGTGGGTCACGACATGGGCCGCCCCCGCCATCGCGGCCTCGGTCGCGGCCTCGTCGCCCATGGCGAAGTCATAGGCGACATTGTCGGGCACATCGTCGTGGATCGCCTCGCCCCCCGGCGCGATGTCGAGCTTGGCGGGGCGGTCCTCGATGTCGAGCAGGATCATCTCGGCGGCATCCTTGGCCTGCGCGAGGCTGTCGGCGACGATGAAGGCCACAGGCTCACCCACGAAGCGCACGCGCCCTTCGGCGAGGATCGGGCGCGGCGGCGTGGGCGGGCGCGAGCCGTCGCCGTTCTTGACCGGCGCGTATTTCATCGCGTTCTTCAGCCCCGCCTCGGCGAGGTCGGCCGCCGTCAGGACAAGATGAACGCCCGGCGCCTCGCGCGCGTCCGACACGTCAAGCTCGGTGATCTCGCCATGTGCCGCCGTGCTGCGCAGCACATAGGCCCTGAGCGCGGTCTCCGGGGCGATGTCATCCACGTAGCGGCCCTTGCCGGTCAGGAAACGGCTGTCTTCCAGTCGTGTCACCGGCTGGCTGGTTCCGAACTTGCTCATGGTGCGTGCCCCTCTGGTATGCCCTTGCGTCGCGTGCCCCGGACACTAGGCAGCCTGACGCCGGTGTCCAGAGGCCCTATGCCTCGGCCAGCGCCTGCACCGTCGCCATGCGCAAGCCGCCGTAGCCGTTGAACCGTGTCACCGTCGCCGTGGAATAGGCCCCCATTCCGTCGATCACGATGTAATCCTCCTCGGCCATGTCATCCGGCAGGGGGACCATGCCGGGAAGCCGGTCGAGACTGTCGCAGGTCGGCCCCCAGAGCAGGCGCGCGGCCCCCTCGCCGGTCCGGGGCGTCCCGTCCGGCGCGATGACGCGCAGCCGGTCGGTCATGCCCATGATCGGCAGTTCCGCCAGCGCGCCGTAGATGCCGTCGTTGAGATAGACCGCGTCGCCGCGCAGCGCCTTGCCCCTGAGCGCGAGGCTGCCTGCCTCGGCCACCATCGCGCGGCCCGGCTCGCAGACCAGCGCCGGGGCGCTGCCGCCGAAGGCCGTTCGGGTCACCCGCGCGACCGTCTCGAATATCGCGTCGAGCGGGGGGCTGTCGGCGGCGTTCCTGCGCGCCGGGAAACCGCCGCCGACGTTCAGCCGCTCCAGCGTCACGCCCGCCGCCTGCGCGATATCCGCGGCGCGGGCGATATAGGCCGCCCAGGCCGCAGGCTCGGTGCATTGCGTGCCGGGGTGGAATGTCAGCGCCGGGCGGTAGCCCAGCGCGACGGCACGGGCCAGCAGATCGGCGGCGCGCTCGGGCGTCGTTCCGAATTTCGCACCGAACTCATAAGCCGCGCCCGTGACCGGCAGGGCAAAGCGCACCGCCACCTCGCGGCCGCGCGGCAGACCGCAGGCCGCGAGCTTTTCCAGCTCGCCCGGCGCGTCCACGCTGCAGGAGGCCACGCCATGCCCCACGGCCACCGCGATTTCGCTGCGCGAGCGCACGGGGTTGTTGTAATGCAGCGCCGCGCGGGGCGCGAGCGAGCGGACCAGCGCGATCTCGGCGGGCGAGGCGACGTCGAACCCGCCGATCCCCGCGGCCAGCAGGTTGCCCAGAACCGCCTCGCCGGGGTTGGCCTTGACCGCGTAGGTCACAAGGCCGGGGAACCCGTCGAGAAAGCGCCGCGCCGTGGTCTGCAGCGTCTCGGGCGAGAGGAAAAGGACCGGCTCGTCCGGCGCTTCGGTCCTGAGATAATCGCGGGGGGTGCGGTGAAATGCCTGCGTCACGGTCATGTGCCTGACCTCCTGCCCTGTTCGCCTGCGGTTCATCATGCCGCAACAGGGTGGCGATTTCGCTGGTCACTTTGCGCGAAATGCTCAGAATGGGCGGCATATTGACGAAATCGGGTGGCGGAGGGCCGGAATGGACGATCTCGACCGTGATATCCTGCGGCTTCTGGCGGGCGATGCGCGCATGTCCGTCGCCGTGATCGCGCGCAAGCTCAAGGTCGCGCGCTCGACCGCGCAGGCGCGGCTCGAACGGCTGGAAAGCTCGGGCGTGATCGCGGGCTATACCCTTCGGCTGGGCGAGGCGCTGCGCGCGGGCCGCATCCGCGCCACGGTGCTGATCTCGGTCGAGCCGCGCAGCCAGCCGGGCATCCTCGCCCGTCTCAGGTCCATCGTCGAGGTCGAGCGCATCCACACCATCTCGGGCCGGGTCGACCTGCTGCTCGAGGTGGGCGCGCCGACCACCGCCGCGCTCGACGCCGTGCTCGACCGGATCGGCGAGATCGAGGGGGTGCGCTCGTCGGAAAGCCTGATCCACCTGTCGACGAAACTGGACCGCGCGCTTTAGCCGAAGCGGATCGCGGGGCCGTCGGTCACCGTTCCGATGCGCGCGGCGTCGAAGCCCGCGGCGCGCAGCTCCGCGGCCAGCCTGTCCGCCTCGCCCCCCGGCACGGCGGCCAGCAAGCCACCCGCCGTCTGCGGGTCGAAGACCAGCGCGCCGAGTGGTGTTGCTGGCGCCGCGACGCGGCCTTCCAACGCGGCGCGGTTCTGCTCGTAGAGCGTCGAGCGCACCCCCGCCCCGGACAGGCGCAGCGCGCCGGGCAAAAGCGGCACGGCCTCAAGCGCAACCTCGGCCCCCACACCCGAGGCCGCGCAGATGTTGCCCAGATGCCCGGCCAGCCCGAAGCCGGTGACATCCGTCATCGCATGGGCAACCGGCGCAAGGATCGCCGCTGCCGCCCCCTGCGGCGCGGTCATCTGCGCCCAACAGGCGGCGACCTTTTCACCCTGCGCAATCCTCCGCATCTCGGCCGCCAGCACCACGCCCGTGCCGATCCCGCGGCTCAGGACCAGCGCGTCACCCGGCCGTGCGCCCGCCAGCGTGATCGGCGCGCGCTCCAGCAGCCCCGTCACCGTGAAGCCCAGCGTCAGCTCGGCCCCCATCGAGGAATGGCCGCCGACCACCTCGGCCCCTTCGGCGGCGAAAACCGCGCGCGCGGCCTCCATCACCTCGTCGAGCCACGCGCCCTGCATCCGCGCCGCCATGCGCGGCAGGATCACGGTGGCGGTCGCGGCCTGCGGGCGCGCGCCCATCGCCCAGATGTCGCCCATCGCGTGAACCGCCGCGGCGCGCGCCACCAGCACCGCATCCTCGGCGAAGCCGCGCAGGTGGTCGGTCGAGATCACCTGCCGCGCGCCGCCCACCTCCAGCACCGCCGCGTCATCGCCCGGCGCACCGCCGAGGATGCCCGTCAGCGCCCCCGCGCCCAGTTTCGCGCCGCAGCCGCCACAAGGCGCAGGCCCGGCCATCTCGCGGGCGACGCCGGTCGCCGAACCGGGGGGCGGCAGCGGCTGCGGCATCGCTGGCAGGTCGCGCAGCTTTTCCATGAACGTCCGGTCGATCCGGTCCTTCCACTGCCAGAGCAGCGGCCCGGACAGCGTCCACCCCGCCTTTTCGGCCAGCGCGTCCTTGCCGCCCAGCGACACGAGCTTGAGGAAATCACGCTGCGGCCGGAACGCGCGGCGCTGCGCGCCCGTCAGGTCCGCGCGCAGGTTCCACGCGAGCACCGGGGCCGCGCGCACGGCGAAGACACCCGCCTTGGGGCGCGGCGCGTGGCCCAGGTGGACACAATCGCCCGCGCCGTAGACCTCCGGGTGGCTGACCGAGCGCAGCGTCTCGTCCACCACCATGTAGCCGCCGCGCATCTCCATCCCGCAGTCGGCCAGCCAGCCATGCGGCACCGCCCCCGCCGCCCCGATGGTAAGGTCCGAGGGCACCTCGCGCCCATCCTCCAACACCACCGCGCCCCCGGTGACGCGGGCGGGGGCCGCCCCCTCGATCCGGCGGATGCCGAAGGCATCCATCGCCTGCCAGAGCCGCACGCGCCCCGGTTGCCCGTCAAGGATACCGCCGCGGTCGATCACCGCGATCTCGGTCGCGCGCCCCAGCGCCGTCATCCGGTGCGCGCAGGCCAGCGCCAGCTCCACCCCCGCGACACCGCCGCCGATCACGGCGATCCGCGCCGGGCCCTCGCCTGCGCAATAAGCCGCCCAGCGGTCGGCGAAGGGGCCGAGGGGTTTCGCGGCGATGCCGTGCTCGGCGAAGCCCGGCAGGTCGGCCATGTCCGAGGTGATGCCGATATCGACCGACAGCAGGTCGTAGGCGATGGGCGCGCGGCCCGGCACCCGCACCCGGCGCGCCAGCGGATCGATCAGGTCGGCCGCGCCGAGGATCAGCCGCGCGCCCGCGAAGCGCGCGAGGCGCACAAGGTCGATGTCGAGCGCCGCGCGCGGGTAATGGCCCGCGACATGGCCCGGCAACATGCCCGTGTAGGGTGCGGTCGGGCCGGGGTTGATCAGCGTCAGCCGCGCGCCCGGAACGGGCTTCATCCCCCAGCGGCGCAGGACAAGCGCGTGGGCATGCCCGCCGCCGACCAGCACAAGTTCCTTCACCAGCGGCACCGCGGCCCCGTCTTGCATCGCCTGTCCTTCTCCGTGTCGAAAATGTCCGGTCCGTCTCTCCGGTCCCGAGCCGCGCCCGAAAGGATGTGTTTCCCACCGATGACCGGAGCGGCTGCCGCCGGCCCCGCGTGCGCGCAACGGGCGCAGCATGATGGAAAACGGTGCCGGTGTCGATGTGGCGAAGCGATGGGTCGGCGGCAAAGGCCAAAGGCTGGCGGCGCGCGCGGAAACCCCGAATTTTCGTACGAAAATTCACAGGTCCGGGGCGAATTTTCGTACGAAAATTCGCATCCGCGCCGCGCAGGCGGCGCGCGCCCTGCCCCGGTTTTCCCTGAAAACCGCCTATGAGCGGATGTAGCGGAACAGCGCCGAGGCCAGCCAGCCCGCGCAGACCGCGATGGCAAGCGACAGCAGGCCATAGACCAGCGGACGCTGGTGGGCGAGCGTGTAGATGATCCGCTCGAGCCCGACCTTGCGGACCGGGATCTCCTGTTCATGGACATCCACCACCTCGCCGCCGCGGGTCAGGAAGATCCGTGTGCGATAGGCCCCCTCGGTCAGGTTCGCGGGCAGGCGCACGGCCGTGTCGAACAGCGTCTGCTGGCGGACCCGCACCGCGCTTTCGTTGAGCTGGTAGGCGCTGCTGTCGCTGCGGATGCGGATCAGCGCCTCGGTGAAGCTTTCCTGGTCGCTGATCCCGGTGCCCACCGCCCGGATCGCGCGCGGCACCGACACCCGGTGGCGCAGGTCCTCGGTCTGGGTCAGCACCTCGGCCAGCGGCCCCGAGGTCGAGACCGCGTAGAAGGTCGGGGCAAGATCGATCTCGGAGGCATCCGTGTTCACCCAGATCCCGAAGCGGCGGTCCTTGCGGCGGACGGTGACGGGCCGGCTTGGTCCCTGGACGGTCACGATCACCTCCAGCGGGTCGCTGCCCGGCGGCGGTGCCTCGCGGCGCACCGCGCCGAAGATCAGGATCTCGGAGCCGTCGAAATTCGTGGTGATCGAGATCTCTTCCTGGCTCATCCCGGCCACCACCGACTCGGCCCCCGCCGGGGTCGCAGGTGACAGCGCCAGCGCCGCGGCCGCCAGCGCAAGACACCGGAGGCGCGCGCGCCTCACGGCGCGACCCGCGCGTCGGCGAGCGAATACAGCTCGGCCGGGGTCAGCACGAGATCCAGCGCCAGCCGCCCGCAGACGAGAAGCACCATCAGCGCCAACAGGATGCGCAGGTTCTCGGCCTTCATCTTCACCCCGATCCGCGTGCCGACCTGCGCCCCGATCACGCCGCCGAGGATCAAGAGCAGCGCCAGCACCATGTCGACCGAGTAATTGGCCGTCGCATGCATCACGGTCGCGGCCCCGGCGACGAAGATGATCTGGAACAACGAGGTGCCCACCACCACCTTGGTCGGCATCCCCAGCAGGTAGATCATCGCGGGGACCATCACGAAGCCGCCGCCCACGCCCATGATCGCGGCCAGCAGCCCGACGAAGCCGCCCACCAGCACGGGCGGGATGACCGAGATATACAGGCCCGAGGTGCGGAACCGCATCTTGAGGGGAAGCTTCTGCATCCAGCCCCGCGCCTTGCGCGGCGCGGGGGCCGGGGCCGCGGGATGGCGCGCGCGCCGCGCCGCGCGCAGGCTTTCGGCCAGCATCAGCGAGCCGATCACACCGAGGAACAGCACGTAGCACAGCTGCACCAGCAGATCGACCTGCCCCAGCCGCGCCAGCGCCGAGAAGACCTGCACGCCTGCGACCGTGCCGACAAGCCCCCCGGCCAGCAGGACGACGCCCATCTTGAGGTCCACGGTCTTGCGCTTGAAATGCGCCAGGACTCCCGAGACCGAGGAGGCGACGATCTGGTTGGTGGAGGTCGCCACCGCCACGGCGGGCGGGATGCCGACGAAGAACAGGAGCGGCGTGATCAGGAACCCGCCGCCGACCCCGAACATCCCCGACAGGATACCCACCAGCCCGCCAAGCCCCAGCAGCATGAAGGCATTCACGCTGACTTCGGCGATGGGCAGGTAGATTTGCATGGGTGCGGCCCGGATGCTTGCTCTGCCCAAGCCATACCGCGACCGGTGGCGCATGGCCAGCGGTCAGCCGCGCCGCCCGGCTGCGACGGATCGGAACAGCCGGGCGGCGGGGCGTGTCAGATGACGACGACGTCCAGCGGCGGGAAGCCGTTGAACCCCACCGAGGCGTAGGACGAGGTATAGGCCCCGCAGTTCCGGATCAGGACCCGGTCGCCCGATTTCAGCGCCAGCGGCAGGGCCACGGGGCGCTTTTCGTAGAGCACGTCCGCGCTGTCACAGGACGGACCGGCAAGGATGCAGGGGCCCGTCGCCTCGCCGTCGTGGGGAGTGACGAACTGGTAGCGGATCGCCTCGTCCATCGTCTCGGCCAGGCCCGAGAACTTGCCGATGTCGAGATAGACCCAGCGGTGCAGGTCATCGTCGGATTTCCTGGCGACCAGAAGCACCTCGGCGGCGATCATGCCGGCCTCGGCCACCATGCCGCGGCCGGGTTCGGCCATGATGCGGATGCCTTCGGGGAAACGGGTGGTGACCAGCTCCATCACCGCGGCGGCATAGGCGGTGGGATGCGGGATCGCGTCGCCGTAGAAGGCGGGGAAGCCGCCGCCGATGTTCAGCAGGTCCAGCGCAAAGCCCGCGTCCTCGGCAGCGGCCCAGACGGCGGCCACCTGGTCGAGCGTCGAGGCCCACATCGCCGGGTCGCGGGTCTGCGAGCCGACGTGGAAGCTGAGGCCCACGGGCCGCAGGCCCAGTTCGCGCGCCTGCGCCATCAGCGCCAGCGCGGTGTCGCGGGTGGTGCCGAACTTGCGCGTCAGCGGCCAGTCGGCGCCCGAGGCCTCGACCAGCAGGCGGATGTAGACCTGCGCGCCCGGCGCATGTTCGGCGATCTTGGCGATCTCCTCGGCGGCATCGGCGGCAAAAAGCGTGATGCCCGCGCGATGCGCGAAGGCGATGTCCGAGGCGCGCTTGACGGTGTTGCCGTAGGAAATCGCCTCGGGGTGGGCGCCATGCGACAGGCACAGCTCGATCTCGCCGCGCGAGGCGGCGTCGAAGTGGCTGCCCAGGTCGACCAGCCGGTCGATGATCGCGTCGGCGGGGTTCGCCTTGACGGCGTAGTGGATCGCGGCCGGGCCAAGGCCCGCGGCCAGCGCACGATACTGCTGCTCGACGCGGTCGATGTCGATCACCAGCGTCGGGCGCTCGAAATGATGCGCGGCGATGAAGCCCTCGAGGCGGGCGGATGCGACAGGAAAGGAGGCCGAGAAATCGGCAATCGTAGCGTTCATGGTCATCTCCGACAGACCGGGGGCACAGCGCCCCGCAACTTCCAAGGGAGACGTTACCGTCGCTACGTAACTGCGATGGTTATCCCGGAGAGCATCTCCGACTTACCACCCGTGACAGAGGCGCGTGCGTTGGCGTCTTGCGGCGGGCGTATGAGGCTTTGCCCGAGTCGGTGCAAGGGATTTTTTCGGGCGCGCTTTCGGGGGTGTTTCCGCCATGCCACATGCGGTTTCCGCGGTGGTGATCGGCCCCTAAGCCGTCCCTCGGCCCGCCCTCAGCCGGCCCCGTGCGAGCGGTCGTAGGCATTGACGGGCGGCGGGGTCCAATCGGCCGTCAGGGCGCAGTCGAACACCTCGACCAGCAAGGGGTGGCAGGGGGCCGTGTCCGAGGAATGCTCGGACCCGCAATCGCCGCCCGGACAGGCCGAAAGCGCCCCCAGAAGGTCGATCTCGGCCAGCAGGTCGATGTGATCGCCGGGGCGCACCGGGCTTGCCTTCATGATGTATTGGCCGGTGTCGCGCGAAAACCCGGTGCACATGAACACGTTGAGCACGTCATGGACATGGCGCTCGGCCTCGGCCAGTGGCAGCCCGGTCTCGGCGGCAAGCGCGCGGGTCAGGTTGGAGTGGCAGCAGTGGTGATACTGCCCGCCGTCGCTCAGAAGCGCATGGGTGTAGGGATCGCAGCGCGTGCCGATCACGTCATGGACCGCCGCGCCGAAGCCGTCGATGCCATACCAGTCCAGCGTGTCACGGACCACGGTCGCCATCGGCCGCAAGTTCGGGAAACCGGACCAGAGCCGGTCCCCGGTCGTCACATGCGTGCCGTGCAGCGCGCGCGTCTTGCCCGAGTAGAACCGCTCCGACAGGTCGGCGGCGTTCCACAGGTTCAGGTCACCGACCTGCGGCCCCTCGATCGAGCGGATGCGGATGACCTGCCCTGCGCGGGCGCGGAAACAGCGCGCCTCGCGCGGGGGAACGGTGACGCTGTCGCGCAGCACCAGATCCGCGCGCGCATCGGCCAGCACCGCCTCGGCGGGATGCGGCAGGGTCGTGTCGGGGTAGCAGATCACCGGTGCGACCGCCCGGCGCGCGGCGGCATCGGCGGGCGCGGGCGTTTCGGGCGGGCGGCGGTTGGGCATGGGTCGAAAACTTTCCGATACGGGGGGCGCGCGGGGCTTGCCCCTGTGAAGCAGATGCCGGACCGGTGGGCAAGCAGGGGGGGGCAAGCAGGCGGGCGGGTCAGACCCCCTCGCCCGCCGTCCTGCCCGAGAAGATGCAGCCGCCCAGAAACGTGCCCTCGAGCGCGTTGTAGCCATGGTAGCCGCCCCCGCCGAACCCGGCTGCCTCGCCCACGGCATAGAGGCCCGCGAAGGGCGTGCCGTCCGGGCGAAGGGCGCGGGCCGACAGGTCGGTGTGCAGCCCACCGAGCGACTTGCGCGTCAGGATGTTGAGGCGCACGGCGATCAGCGGCCCGTGGGCCGGGTCGAGCAGGCGGTGGGGTTTCGCCGTGCGGACCAGCCTGTCGCCGAGGTAGCGGCGCGCCTGCCGAATGGCGGTGACCTGCGCATCCTCGGCGCCGCCGTCGATGGCGGCATCGCGCGCCTCGATCTGCGCGCGGATATGGGCGGGGTCCAGCGGCGCCTCGGGGGTGAGCGCGGTCATGCCCGCGACGAGGGTCTCGAGATCGGGGGACACGACGAAATCCGCGCCCTTCTGCTTGAAGGCTTCGACCGCGCGGGTCGCGCCCTTTGCCAGACGCTCGCGCAGGACGGCCAGCCATTTGCCGGAGGTCAGATCGGGGTTCTGCTCGCTGCCCGACAGGGCAAACTCCTTTTCGACGATGGACTGGGTCAGGATGAACCAGCTGTGCGCGTGACCGGTCGACAGGATGCGCCGGAGCGTGCCGAGCGTGTCGAAGCCGGGGAAGCAGGGGGCCGCCATCCGGTCTCCCCGCGCGTCGAGCCAGAGCGAGGAGGGGCCGGGCAGGATGCGGATGCCGTGGTTGGGCCAGATCGGGCCCCAGTTCTGCAGCCCCTCGCAATAATGCCACATCCGGTCGCGGTTGATAAGCTGCGCACCCGCGGCCTCGGCATTGCCAAGCATCGCGCCATCGACGTAATCGGGCACGCCCGAGACCATGCGCGCGGGCGCGGGGCCGAGGCGGGCCTCGGGCCATGCGGCGCGGACAAGGTCGTGGTTGCCGCCGATGCCGCCCGAGGCGATCACCACCGCCTCGGCGCGGGCGGCGAAACGGCCGGTGACGCTGCGGTTGGTGCTGGCCCCGATGGGCGCATTGTCGGGGGCGAGGATCTCGCCCTCGACCCCGGTGACGATACCCGCCTCGACCGTCAGCGCCGTGACCCGGCGGCGGAAGGCCAGCGTGATGCGCGGATGCGCCGCGACGCGGGCGGCATAGGGTTTCACCACGCCCGTTCCGGTGCCCCATGTGACGTGGAACCGGGGCAGGCTGTTGCCGTGCCCCTCGGGCGCGTAACGGCGTTCGGCCCAGCCCACCACGGGAAACCAGCGCATCCCCAGACCGTGGAGATAGGACCGCATCGGGCCTGCGGCGAAATCGAGATAGGCCTCGGCCCAAAGCCTCGGGTTGGCATCCTCGGGCCGGTCGAACCCGGCCGAGCCGAACCAGTCGCGCGCGGCGAGATCGCGGCTGTCGCGCAGGCGCAAGCGGCGCTGTTCGGGCGTGTCGACCATGAACAGGCCGCCAAGGCTCCACCACGCCTGCCCGCCAAGGGATTGCGGCCCCTCCTGCTCGAGGATCAACACCCGCCGCCCGCGTTCGGCCGCGTGCCAGGCGCTCACCAGCCCCGACAGCCCTGCCCCGATCACGATGACATCCGCCTGTTCCATCTGCGCCGCCTCCCCTGCCGCGCGGAGCAGGTTAGCAGGACTTGGCCGCACCTGTCGCGCGGAACACGGCCGCGGGGAGCATTGCCTGCACAGGATCGGTGCGCGGGGGGGGGAGGACACGGTCAGACGGATCGGGCAAGCAGGCCCGCGAAGGAGACCCATACCATGACACAAAGCTACACCGCCCCCGCAGGGATGAGCATCGGGCATGTTCATCTGAAAGTCTCGGACCTGGAAAGATCCATCGCCTTCTACCGCGACGTGATCGGCCTGGACGTCATGCAGCGATACGGCACGCAGGCGGCATTCCTGTCGGCGGGGGGATATCACCACCACATCGGGCTCAACACCTGGGAAAGCGCGGGCGGGCCGCGGCCGCCGCGCAATGCGGTGGGCCTCTATCACACGGCGTTCCTTTATCCTGACCGCCCGTCGCTTGCGCGCGCCTTTCGGCAGGCGCTGCACGCCGGGGTCGAGATCGAGGGCGCGGCCGATCACGGCGTGTCGGAAGCGATCTATTTCAGCGACCCGGACGGCAACGGGATCGAGCTCTACCGCGACCGCGCGCCCGAGGATTGGCCGCGCGAGCCCGACGGCGGGTTGCGCATGGTCAATGCCCGGCTGGACCTGGAGGCGCTGCTGGCCGAGGCCTGAAGATCTGTGAAAATTTGCACAGATTTGGCGACACCCGCGGGTTTGACTTGCGCACTCGCAGGGGTATATATGCCCCACGACCTTGGATCACGGATCGAGGAGCGTCCCATGACACGCAAATCCGACCACCGGGCACCCCGCCCGGAGGCCCGCCCTGTGGCCGGGCCAGAGACGACACCGGCGGCGCGTGTGCGGCCCGACCATGCCAACAGTCATGGCAGGGCGACACCGCGCGATGCCACGACGCGCCGCACCGGCGCGCAGATGCAGGCGCAAAGCGGCGCCTCCATGACCTACCAGCTGGGGTTCACCTCTGGACCTTCCAGCTGATCTGCCCTTACGCTCTTCCCCTGCATGAAGGGGGAGAGCGCGATGGCCGTCGGCACCAACATCAAGACCTATTTCAACGGCACATGGCATGACGGGGACGTGCCCGTCATGGGGGCTGCCGACCACGGCGCGTGGCAGGGCACGACCGTCTTCGACGGCGCACGCTACGTCAACGGGCTTGCCCCCGACCTGCGCGCCCATTGCGACCGCGTCGTGCGCTCGGCGCAGGCGCTCATGCTGCACCCCGACAAGACCGGCGCAGAGATCTTCGAAATCGCCTGGGAGGGGCTGGCACGATACCCGAGCGATGCCGCCGTCTACGTGCGCCCGATGTTCTGGGGCATCGACGGCGGTGCCTATGGCATCATCCCGGCCGAGGCGCCCGCGGGCTTTGCCATCTGCCTCGAAGAGGTGCCGCTTGCCCCGCCCGAGGCCACGGTGCGGCTGACCACCACGCAGTTCCACCGCCCGGTTCTGACCGACAATGTCTGTAACGCCAAGGCCGGGTGCCTCTACCCCAACAACGCCCGGATGCTGGCCG
>JAOARA010000354.1 GCA_025211115.1 Roseicyclus sp.
CGAGCCCTTCCCCGGCCTGCGCGCCGTGGGGGCGCTGCTGATCAACGCGCTGCCGGGCCTGATCCTTGTGGCGATCATCTTCGGCGGCGTGCGCTCGGGCGTCTTCACCGCCTCGGAAAGCTCCTGCATCGCGGTGGTCTATGCCATCGCCGTGACCATCGCGGTCTACCGCACGCTCAGCTGGTCCGATTTCGTGGCTGCCACGCTGGGCGCCGTGCGCACCGCGTCCATGGTTCTGCTGGTGATCGGCTCGGCCGCGGCTTTTGCCTGGCTCCTGGCCTATCTGCGCGTGCCCGCGACGCTGGTCGAGCTGATCTCGAACCTGTCGGACAACCCCATCGTGATCCTGCTGCTGCTGAACGTGCTGTTGCTGTTTCTCGGCACCTTCATGGACATGTCGCCGCTGATCGTGATCACGACGCCGATTTTCCTGCCGGTGGCCACCGCCTTCGGCGTCGACCCGGTGCATTTCGGGATCATCCTGATCCTGAACCTCGGCATCGGTCTCTGCACCCCGCCGGTCGGCGCGGTGCTGTTCGTGGGCTGCGCCGTGGGCAAGGTGCCGATCGGCACCGTGGTCCGCACGATCTGGCCCTTCTACGCGGCCGCCGTCTTCACGCTGATCCTTGTCACCTATATCCCGGCGCTGTCGCTCTGGCTGCCCGGCCTGTTCCGATAGGAGCCGCCATGCCCACCCATGCCGAAATCCGCCACGCCACCGATCCCGACAGCGTGCGCCGCCTCGACACGCAGGGCCTGCGGGCGCAGTTCCACGTGGGCGACCTGTTCCGGCCGGGCGAAATCAGGCTGGTCTACAGCCATTACGACCGCCTGATCCTCGGCTCCGCCGTGCCCGAGGGCGGGGTGCTGACGCTGGACGCGGTGCCGCAGGCGGGCACGCCGTCGCTTCTCGACCGGCGCGAGATGGGCGTGCTCAACATCGGCGCGGCGGGGACGGTCACCGTCGCCGGACAGGCCCATGAGGTCGGGCCGGGCGAGGTTCTCTACATCGGCCTCGGTTCGGGCCCGGTCAGCTTCGGCGGCGCGGGGCGGTTCTACATCCTGTCCGCGCCTGCGCATCGCAGCTGCCCCACGCGCCTGATCCGCAAGGAAGACGCCCGCCGGGTCGAGCTCGGCTCGAAGGAGGCGGCCAACGAGCGGGTGATCATCCAGTTCCTGCACCCCGAGGTCGCGGAAAGCTGCCAGCTTCTGATGGGCTACACCCAGTTCGCGCCCGGATCGGTCTGGAACACCATGCCCGCCCATGTGCATGATCGCCGGATGGAGGCCTATCTCTACTTCGACCTGCCCGAGGATGCGCGCGTCTTCCACTTCATGGGCCAGCCCGAGGAGACGCGGCATATCGTGATGAAGAACGAAGAGGCGGTGATCTCGCCGCCCTGGTCGATCCATGCCGGGGCAGGGACGGGGGCCTATACCTTCTGCTGGGCGATGGCGGGCGACAACGTCGATTTCACCGACATGGACATGGTCCCGATGGAGGCGCTGGCATGAGCGGCGCATTCCGGCTGGATGGGCGAAGGGCGCTGGTGACGGGGGCGAACACCGGGATCGGCCAGGCCATCGCGGTCGGGCTGGCCGAGGCGGGGGCGCATGTGATCGCGGCGGGCCGCTCGAGCTGCGCCGGAACCCTCGCCGCGATCGAGGCCGCGGGCGGCACGGGCGAGGCGTTCGAGCTTGACCTGTCCGACCCCGAGGCGGGCGCGGAGCGGCTGGCGGCGGCGGGCGATCTCGATATCCTCGTCAACAACGCGGGCATCATCCGCCGCGCCGACAGCACCGATTACGGCACCGCGGATTGGGATGACGTGATGGACGTGAACCTCAAGGCCGCCTTTCTCCTCAGCCAGGCCTTCGCGCGGTCGGTCTTCGCGCGCGGGGCGGGCGGGCGCATCGTCAACATCGCCTCGCTCCTGTCCTTCCAGGGGGGCATCCGGGTGCCGGCCTACACGGCCTCCAAGCATGGCATCGCGGGGCTGACCAAGGTGCTTGCCAATGAATGGACCGCGCGCGGCCTCAACGTGAACGCGGTCGCGCCGGGCTACATCGCCACCAACAACACCGAGGCGCTGCGCGACGATCCGCAAAGATCGGCCGAGATCCTCGGCCGCATTCCCGCCGGTCGCTGGGGCGAGCCCGCCGATATCGCCGGGGCGGTGACCTTTCTTTGCACGCCCGCGGCGGCCTATGTCTCGGGGGCCGTGCTGAACGTGGATGGAGGCTGGCTTGCCCGATAGGCTGACGCGCAACGGACCGCCGCCCGAGGTCGGGATCGTCCACCTTGGCCCCGGTGCCTTTTTCCGCTCCTTCGTCGCGGTCTACACCGACAGCGCCCTGGTGCGTGATGGCGGGGGCTGGGGCATCCGGGCGGTCAGCCTGCAAAGCCCCACGGCCCGCGATCAGCTTGCACCGCAGGGCGGCTGCTTCACCGCGCTGACGCTGCGCCCTGAGGGGTCGTCGCCGCGCGTGATCGGTTCCGTGGTCGACGTGCTGGTCGCCCCCGAAGACCCCGCGGCGGTCCTGGCCGCCATGGCGGACCCCGCGGTGCGTATCGTGTCGCTGACCGTGACCGAGAAGGGCTATTGCCACAATCCCGCGACCGGTGCGCTGAGCCTCGATCATCCCGACATCCGCCACGATCTCGCCCCCCCCGAGGCCCCGCGCTCCGTGCCGGGCTTCATCGTCGCGGCCCTTGCGCGGCGCAGGGCCGAGGGCAGGGCGCCCTTCACCGTGCTCAGTTGCGACAACCTTCCGTCGAACGGGGCGCTCGTGCGCGGCGTGATCCTCGATTTCGCGCGGGCGCTGGACGGGGACCTGGCCGACTGGATCGCGGCCGAGGTGCGCTTTCCCGCCACGATGGTCGACCGCATCACCCCCGCCACCACCGAAGAGGATATCTCGCGGCTCGAGGCCGATCAGGGCTACCGCGACCCCGGCATGGTGGTCTGCGAGCCCTTCTCGCAATGGGTGATCGAGGATGACTTTCCGCAAGGCCGCCCCGGCTGGGATGCGGGCGGCGCGCAATTCGTCGCCTCGGTCGAGGCGCATGAGATCATGAAACTGCGCTGCCTGAACGGGACGCATTCGACGCTGGCCTATCTCGGCTACCTCGCCGGGCACGAGACCATCGCCGACGCGGTCGCCGACGCGCCCTTTGCCGCGCTTCTGGAAAAGCTCTGGCGCGAGGAGATCCTGCCGACCGTGCCGCAGCCAGAGGGCGAAGACCTGGCCGCCTATTGCGCCGCCCTGATGGAGCGGTATCGCAACCCCGCGATCCGGCACCGGACCTGGCAGATCGCCATGGACGGCAGCCAGAAGCTGCCCCAGCGCCTTCTGGGCACGATCCGCGACAGCCTCGCCGCGGGGCGGGTGCCGCAGGGCCTGTGCCTCGCTGTGGCGGGCTGGATGCGCTATGTCGGCGGCCTGGACGAGAGGGGGCAGCCCATCGACGTCCGCGACCCCATGGGCGAACGGCTGCGCGCGGCTTGCGATGCGGCCGAGGGGCCGGAGGCGGTGGTCGACGCGCTTCTCGGGATCGAAGCGATTTTCGGCAGCGACCTCGCCCGCCATGACGGCTTTCGCGCGGCGGTGACGGCATGGTATCTCCGCCTTGTGCGGGAGGGCGCGCGCGCAGCAGTTTCGGCCTATACCTGATGACCCATGCGATCCTTCTCGACGCGCGCGACACCGTCGCCATCCTGACCAGTCCCGCCAGGCCCGGTGACCGGCCCCTCGGCATCGGCGCACCGCTGGCCGCGGCGGTGCCCGCGGGCCACAAGATCGCGCGCCAGCCGATCCCCGCCGGGGGCGAGATCCTGAAATTCGGCCAGCTGATCGGCTACGCGACTGCCGATATCGAGGCCGGGGCGCATGTCCACGGCCACAACTGCGCCTTCGGCGCGCACCCCGAGGCGCGCGATCACGGCAGCCGCCTGGCCGAGGCGGTCGCGGCCATTCCCGCGGTCACGCCGCGGCAGTTCCAGGGCTACCGGCGCGCCGACGGGCGTGTCGGCACGCGCAACATGATCGCGCTATTGGCCACGGTGAATTGCTCGGCCACCGTGATCCGCCGCGCCGCCGACGAGATCCAGCGCTCGGGTATCCTCGAGGACTATCCCAATGTCGACGGGATCGCGGCCTTCTCGCATGGCACCGGCTGCGGCATGGCCGCCTCGGGGCCGGGGTGGGAGAACCTTCAGCGCGTCCTTTGGGGGCATGCGACCCATCCGAATGTCGGCGCGGCGCTGTTCGTCGGGCTGGGCTGCGAGGTGATGCAGATCGCCCGGATGAAGGCGATGTTCGACGACGGCCGCGACACGCGGTTTCACGGCCTGACGATCCAGGACAGCGGCGGCACGCTCGAGACCGTCGCCCGGATCGTGGCCGAGGTGCAGCGGCTCCTGCCGCTGGTCAACGAGACGCGGCGCAGCCCCGCGCCCCTCTCGGCCCTCAAGGTGGCGCTGCAATGCGGCGGCTCGGACGGCTATTCCGGGATCACGGCGAACCCCGCGCTGGGCGTGGCCAGCGACCTGCGGGCCGGGCAGGGCGCGACCGCGATCCTTGCCGAGACGCCCGAGATCTACGGGGCCGAGAAC
>JAOARA010000355.1 GCA_025211115.1 Roseicyclus sp.
ATGCCGCGCGCCGCCCCGGTGACGAGCGCCGTCTTCACGCTCAGACGCTCGCGGCCAGCTTGGCGACGATGGCGTCGCCCATCTCGGCGGTGCTGACGGGCGTCACGCCCTCTTCGCCCAGCAGGTCCGCGGTGCGCACACCGTCGGCCAGAACCGCGTTCACGGCGGCTTCCAGCCGCTCGGCCTGATCGCCGAGGTCGAAGGAATAGCGCAGCGCCATGGCGAAGCTGAGGATACAGGCGATCGGGTTCGCCTTGCCCTGACCGGCGATGTCGGGGGCCGAGCCATGCACCGGCTCATAGAGCGCCTTGGGCCGCCCGTTCTCCATCGGCGCGCCGAGGCTGGCCGAGGGCAGCATCCCGAGCGAGCCGGTCAGCATCGCGGCCAGGTCCGACAGCAGGTCGCCGAAGAGGTTGTCGGTCACGATCACGTCGAACTGCTTGGGCCAGCGGGTCAGCTGCATCGCGCCCGCGTCGGCATACATGTGCGACAGCTCGACATCGGGGTATTCCGCGTCATGGATCTCCTGCACGACGTCGCGCCACAGGATGCCCGATTCCATCACGTTGGCCTTCTCCATCGAGCAGACCTTGTTGCCGCGCTTGCGCGCCATTTCGAAGGCCGAGCGCGCCACGCGGGCGATTTCGCTTTCCGTGTAGCGCTGGGTGGTGATGCCCACGCGCTCGTTGCCTTCCTTGATGATGCCGCGCGGCTCGCCGAAGTAGCCGCCCGAGGTCAGCTCGCGGATGATCATGATGTCGAGGCCCGCGACCACGTCCTTTTTCAGCGACGAGAAATCGGCCAGCGCGTCGAAGCACTGTGCCGGGCGCAGGTTGGCGTAGAGGTCCATTTCCTTGCGCAGGCGCAGCAGGCCGCGCTCGGGCTTCACGCTGAAATCGAGCACGTCGTATTTCGGCCCGCCCACGGCGCCCAGCAGGACGGCATCCACGGCCTGCGCTTTCGCCATCGTCTCGTCGGTCAGCGGCGTGCCATGCGCGTCATAGGCGGCCCCGCCCACGAGGTCCTCGGACACCTCGAAACCGATGCCCTGCGTGCCGAACCAGTCGATGACCTTCCGCACCTCGGCCATGACTTCGGGGCCGATCCCGTCGCCGGGAAGAATGAGCAAGGAGCGGGTGGTCATGGTGGCGGTCCTCTGTCTGAATGCGTCGCCACCGCGTAGCCAAGCCGTGACGGGGCGTCAAGCGAGCCTGCGCTGCGCCAGGCCCTGCGGCTATTGCGCCCGCAGGTCCAGGTCGACCCAGACCAGGCGGTGATCCGAGGCTTCGGCCACGACCGACAGGGGCGGGTCCGCCCCCTCGCCCTCGGGCCAGAGCACGCCGGCCGCCACGACCGGCAGCCCGGCGGCGGGCAGGATGTAGTCGACCCTCAGGTCGCCCGGCACCGGGTCGGGCCAGTCGGCGGTTTCGGTCCCGCCGCCGGGGCGGCGCGGCACAGGGTCTTGCAGCCGGGGATGGTCCAGCAGACCGCGCAGCCCCTCGCGCCGCCCCTCGCCACGGTCGGGGTCGATGTTCAGCGTCCCCATCAGCGCAAAGCGCGTGGCGGCGAAGGGGGCCACGCCCGCGGGTGCCCAGCCGTCGAGATAGAGCTGCCAGACGCGCAATTCGTCGTGGTTGCGCCAGCCGTTGCGATCCTCGGGCCCGTCGAAGACGGGGGGCGTGGCATGCAGCGCCAACAGGTGCAGGGGCCCACCCGGCAGCACGATCTCCACGTCCCAGGCGGCGACGCTGGCCAGCCGCAGCTCGTCCAGCGCCTCGGGCGGGAGGACATCGGCGGCGGCGCTGCCGGGCACCTCGGACCAGCGCAGGCCCGAGAAATCCCGCACCGCGCCGACCGGGTAACGCGACAGGAGCGCCATGCCGCCTTGCCCGCTGAAAAAGCCGTAGCCATGTGCGTCGCGCGCGCGCCAGCTGCGCCCGTCCCCGTCGAGGTCAAGGCCCGTGGGCCGTCCCGTGTTGGGCCGAAGCGCCAGCCGGTGCGGATACTCGGCCCCCTCGGCCCCAAGGCGCGCGGCGAGGGCCGCAAGCGCAAGGCCGCCCGCGTCGTAATCGACCCCCTGCAGCAGCAGGATATCCGCCCCCGCGGACGCGATCACCGCCAGCGTGGCGTCGACCTGCGGGTCGTCCCCGCGCAGGATGTCGCGCAGCACCAGCCCCGGCCCCGCCCGCGACAAGCCGCTGTGATAGGTGGCAAGACGCAGCATGTCGGCGGCGGCCGGCATGGCGCAGAGCGCCAGCAGGCAGGCGGCAAGGCTCAGACGGGCTGCGCGCCACCTGCGTCCGGCGCAGCGACAAGGCGCGCCCGGCGGGCGCGGATCATCTCGGCGATCCGGGCCATGGCGAGGCCGCGCATGAGCATGCTGAGCGGCAGGAACATCCAAAGCGCGACCCCCCAGACCATCGCATGCGGCGCGTCGAGCATGGCCGCGTCGACATGGTCGGCGATGGTCACACCCATGATGGGAAAGACGAATGCCAGGGAAATCCCTAAGATGACGTTAACGCGCGCGTCCCGGATCAGCCGGGGCACGATATCGCCCCCCGTGGTGGGGTCGAAGGTCGGAAGGTTGATCCAGACGTTGAAGGCCTCGGCCCGGTTCGGCCAGTGCTGCAGCCGCAGGAGAATGGTGAAGACCGACAGCGCCGTGACCGCCACGAACAGCGCAAGCCCCGCCATGGCCGTCACCTGCAGCGCCGTGATCGCCGTCGCGCCTTCGGGCAGGCGTTGCAACACCGCCGCCAGCGGGCTGTAGGGAAAATCCAGCAGATGCCCGATCATCAGCCCCAGCGCGTTCAGCACGAGCACGAGGCTCGAGGTCTCGTCGCCGGCACCGCGGGCCACCACGCTCAAGACGAAGAGCATGGCGAAGAGCGACAGGATGCGGACGCGGTTGAAGGGGGGCGCGTCGCGGAATTCGATCAGGGCGGGATAGGTCGCGCCGTATTCCATCGCGGTGAACAGGCCGAGCGCCAGCGCGACCAGCGTCACCATCTGCGCGCCTTCCTGGGTGGTTCCGGGCACAAGCAGCGACGGCGTCGCCACCACGACGACAACGATTGCCGCCCGCACCAAAGCGCCAAGGAGCCTTGAAAGCACTGCCTCTACCTCGTCACAGCTGGGGCGCGATGCCCCGGCACTTATTACCCGATCTGCCGAACGCCGGCAGCCAAGGCCTTGTTTTGTCGAGAGGTTGCCCAATGCTGTGCCGCGACGCAAGAATTGCGACGCGGTTTTGCCATAATTCCGCCCCATTCCTGCACGGGGTGTCGCCGCTTTGCATCACACCTGACGCGCCGGTCAGGCGCGCAGGGGCTGCGGCGATGGCGGTCGCTGTCTCAGACCCAGGGGCGCGTGTGCGAGGGCTGGGCCTCGAAACTGTCGATGGCGGCGGCCTTTTCCAGCGTCAGGCCGATGTCGTCGAGCCCGTTCAGCAGGCAATGCTTGCGGAAGGCGTCGACCTCGAAGCGGATCTCGCCGCCATCCGGCCCGGTGATGGTCTGGTTTTCCAGGTCGACCGTCACGGTCGCATTCGCGCCGCGGCTGGCGTCATCCATCAGCTTGTCGACGTCTTCCTGCGGCAGAAC
>JAOARA010000356.1 GCA_025211115.1 Roseicyclus sp.
CTGCCGCGCCGCCCCCGCATCGGCGTTCTGGCCGACCGCGCTTTGGATATGGCGGGATTGCTCGCCCGAGAGCGTGCCATTCCGTGTGAGAAGTGTCGCAAGCCAGTCCGAGAGCCAGGCGCGGCCGCGCTCGTCGGTTTCGGTGGCGAGCGGGTTCAGACCTGTCGGCACGCCAGCCCGGATTTCGTTATAGCGCCCGCCGAGGGCGCGCACGGCCATCTCCAGGCCGCGATCCTTGTCGAAGAAGAAAAGCCGTGCGCCGACCCGCTGCGCCTGCGCTGCGAGAAAGGCAGTGGTGAGCGTCTTGCCGGTCCCGGTGCGCCCCAGAACCAGCGTATGGCCAACGGTCGGTTCCTTGCCTGGGGCTCCCGCCTCGTGGAAATTGAAGCGATAACCAGAGGTGCCGACCGTGGGCAGGACCGAAATGGTCTGACCCCAGGGCGACTGATCAGGACCGCGTCCTTCGACGCTACCATGCAGAGCTGCGAAGTCGGCGAAATTGATGGAGGAAATCGGCGTCTTGCGAGCGCGGTAGCCGAAATTGCCGGGCGACTGCGCAAAGTAGGTGGCTTTCAGCGCCATGTTCTCGCGCACGATGACGGACATGATCTCCTGACCCACGCGTTTGATCTGGGCGGCGGCCCGTTCGAGCGTGTCGCGGTCCGGCGCGTAGACCGCGATGGAGAGGTGATGGTCCCCGAAGGCGATGCGTCCTGCCTCCTGATCATCGGCGGCTTGTCCCAGCTGTTCGCGCAGGGACACGGCGGCATCGTCTGAGGCGTGCATCTGACGAATGATCCGCTGGATGCGTTCGGCCATGATGTTGTTCGGGATCGGGCTGAAGGAGTTCGTGAGCACGATGTCGAGGGGCAGGTCGAGCGCGTCGAGCAGCGTGACGTCGGTCAGTGCGGGATAGGTCTTCATTGAGAAGAGCGCGCCGTATTTGACCCGCCCAGTCACTGCATCGGTCAGGGTGGCCACGTCGCCATCAAAGGTCGCGCGGCAATTGCTCAGGGTGTGCGAGAGGGGCAAGGCACTTTGCCCGAAGGCGATGGGGGAGAAGCTGCCGGCGTTCAGCGTATTGAGATAGCCCAGCCATTCGCCGCCAGCTTTCGTGAGTCTGACCGGATTGGCCGACGCAAGCGCCACCTCGAAGAAGCCCATGACCTCGTTCAACTCCTGCATCCGTGTCGCGCGGTCCTTGACCCAGGCCTTGCGGGCCAGTGCCCGAAGGAGCGGAATGCGCGCCGAGATGTCGGGCCGCCGGATGACGCTGAGATAAAGCTGGCGCTTGGCGGGGCGCAGGTTTTTCACATGGGACTGCCACCGCGCATCGATCGCGGCGGCGAAGCTGTCGCCCTCGATGGGGCGCATCCCGAGATTTTGCGGCACGGAGATCCGGTGTATGTAGAAACCGAAGGCATTGCCGGTCTGGGCGACGATGGCGGCAACCGCGCGCTTGAGCGCGTCGAGCCGGGCGTCCTCAGTGGTCATCGGATTGAGACCATCGAGGCGCATGGTTGCGAGGAGATCGCCTTCTCGCAGCACCATGACATCGTCATCCGTGAGCGCGAAATACGGCAGGTGCTCGGCCAGATAGCTCTCCCGCGCGAACTCGCCGCCGCCGGCGTGATGCAAGGCGGTCCCGAAGGAAGAAAGGGTGCCCGCATCACGCGCCAAAGCTGTCGCCTCCATGCAGGGCCCGGTTCTTCGTCGCGCGCACAGAGCCGTAGGAGACGCGCAGGACCTCGAAGAAATGCGGCTCGCGGTCGGCGACGAACCAGAGGATCGGATAGGCGACAATCCCGATCAGGAAGAACACCATCGACTTCGTCCAGATGAACGGCAGAACGACCCCGGTCGCCAGAACCACGAGGTATCCGACAGGGAGACCCAGATACTTGGGCGGACGGGCGAGGCCCAGAAAGAGGGGAGATCGTTCTGCCATTGGGTGATATTCCGGCTTAGAAGGAAATGTGTGTCCGGAGAGGGGCCCGAGGCAGCGTTTGCGTAGCACAACGCGTTCGGGTCGCTCGTAGGACGCTATTTTGCCGGAATGTCACGAGAAGCCGTCGACGATGGTGCCGGCCGAGAAGATCAGCACGATCCCGATGATGACCGAGGCGAACCAGCCCCAGTTCAGCCGTCCCATCATGCACATGAAACCGGTGCCGATGACCGCGAGCGTGGCGACCGCGATCCCGATGGGACCGGTCAGCGCGGCCTCGACGGTTTCCAGCATGGTCTGGATCGGTGACAAGTCTTGCGCGAGGACGGGCGTTGCGAAAGCCGCCAGGGTTGTGGCGGCAGGCAAGAGGCGGCTGAGGCGATGTCGAAGCATGCGAAGTTCCCTTGTTTTACTGAAGTTCGATAAGGACCGGCGCGCGGGCAGGCACGCGGGTCGCGACACGGATATCCGGCGCGGAAAAAGGCGCACCCGCCAGCCGGGACCGGATCCGATGGATGCGCGCGATGTAGTCGCGAGTCTCGGTGAAAGGCGGGGTGCCGGAATACTCGACCACGCGGTGCGGCCCGGCATTATAGGCTGCGAGCGCCAGGTTGATGTCCTTGAATGTGGCCAGCTGCGCGAGCAGATAGCGTGCGGCGCCGTCGAGGTTCTGTGAGGGATCGCGCGGATCGACGCCGAGCGCACGGGCAGTATCCGGCATCAGCTGGCCAAGACCATAGGCACCCTTGGGGCTCACGGCAGTCGGATTGTAGCTGCTTTCGGCCTCGACCAGGGCTTGGAAAAGGACCAGCCAGTCGTCCTCATCGAGGCCGACTTGCCGCAGGGCGCGGTTCCCCTGGTACCGGTCAGCAGTCGTGCGGATCAGGGAGAGGATGTCGTCGCGTCCGGACGGCGGTGTGGCATCCAGCGAGGCAAGAACCACCCCGGCCTCAGCGCTATCACCCAGCCCCGCCCAGGCAGGTCGTTCGCCATGAAAGGTCCAGCCCGAGGTTCGGGCCGTCCCGTCGCGGCCGAAGGCGATGACGTCAGCCGCGCTCCTCGAGGGTAATGCTGTAGTCAGGACCAAAGCGCAGATCGCGCCCGTCACCGAACTCGAGATGATGTTTGAAGAGTCCCGGCCATATGTTGAAATACCGCGGCTCTGGCCCGTGCGGGGTGATCC
>JAOARA010000357.1 GCA_025211115.1 Roseicyclus sp.
GCATGGGCGATCCTCGGGCTGTCTCGGGGCACGGGACAAGCCGGCGCAGAACGGGGGGGGTGCGGGGCAAGGGAGATTGCCCACCCTACGTGTGTGGTGCTCCGGGAGGGCTGGCATAACGCGCGCTGGCGGGGCGTTGCCGCTCGGCCACGTGTAGGCGCTGGCCGAGACATGTAATTTCTGTTAAGCGTAGCGATAATGGATATTGAAGCTCTGTTAAAAATTGGCAAAATCAATCCAAGGCACAGTGAGGGGTTTGCGCAGTGCGTACGGTGCTCGTTCATTTTGATGTTGAAGAAGACTACGTACTTCTGGAAACCTTTGTAGAGTCTGCCAACGCGGCTGCTAAAGCGATCGAAGCACTGAACGATGAGTTGTTTTCGGGTTCGATTGTTTTTGAGCTTGTTGTTTTTCCGGCTGCGCCCGGTAGCCTCAAGCAATATATTGGTGTCTCGGTCAAATTTGTAAAAAATTCTGGCTATGCGGTCGGTGTATTGTATGCAGCACTATGGTCACTTATCCAATTGATGGATTCTCAAACCGTTCAGGATGTTTCTCAAGAACTGTTTGGAAAAAGTCCAAGGGAAGTCCTAGTGGAAAGGATTCGGAATTTCAGGCAGCGTGTTGATAGTCTTGAACCGGAAGCTGAGGATGAAGCACAGCAACTTGAGTCTGAAGGGTATCAGTTATTTGAGCAGTTCTTGGTAGATGGAGCAAGTGCATCACTCTCAGCACCTCCCGAGGTATTGGAAAGCCGGAAACTACCTCCTGCGCTGAGTTATCGACTTCGTTTGGCCCAATCAGACCTATATTCTGCTGCAATAGATGACCGAAATGTCATGGGCATAGGATTTGGCGAAGGAGAAGACTTTCCCATTCAAAGAAGGGATTTTGCTCCACGAGGCGTTCGCCCGTTACCACCAAGGGAGGAAGGTGAAGAAGACCTTTGGGAAGTTGGCACTGCACTCCTTAGAGTAACTTCTCCGGTATTTAAGCGTGATCAACCTGGGCGCAAATGGATGGCAGAAACAAGCGCTGGCTCTGCGATCCATTTCGACATAGTTGACAACGAGTTCTGGAGTCGCGTCTCCCGAAGGCAGGTTACCTTTTCGGAGGGCTGCGAAATTCTAGTTCAAATTGCTACCAAAATCGGCAGCCCCGGCCGCAAGGAACGAAAAGTACTTCGAGTGCTAAAGTTGGATGGCGAGTTTCTTGCTCAACCGTTGAGAGAAGATGCCATCAGCGCTGCATTGGGCAACTTCAGGTTTTCAAAATCAAAAGATCCGCGACAGGAAAGTCTCTTCGACGACGATTAAAAATCCACATCATCAACAAACGTAGCAGTCGCCTGAATATACTGGAACCGCAGTTCCGGCTTCTCGCCCATCACTCGCTTCACCATCCTTCCCCCCCTCACGACACCTGCAGATCAAACACCTCGCCGTCGGTCGTCTGGCATACCCCGATGGCCGTGATGTTCACGCCGGAATAGCGGAATTCGCAGCGCATGGAGCGGCCCTTGGTCGAGGTCAGGATCGCCGTGCCGAAGCCTGCCTCGGTCTCGGACAGGAGTTCCGCCGTGCCGCGCAGGATCGAGCCGCGGGCGTAGGAGTTCAGCAGCTCGAGGCTCTGGGTGGCGCCTTCGCGCACCGCGACCCAGCGGCCGGTGAAGGTCTCGCGCGGAAGCTCGAGCGTCATCTCGCCGGAGTTGCGCAGGGTGGCACCGGAGATGTCGCCGGTGCCGGTGACGCCGGTCATCCGGCTCATCACGAGGGCGTCGGGGCCGCAGGCCGACACAAGGAACAGGCAGGCCAGAAGACCCGCGCGCACAGGGGCACTAGACATCCACATCCTCGACGAAGCGTGCATTTTCCTGGATATACTGGAACCGCAGCTCGGGCTTCTTGCCCATCAGCCGCTCGACAAGATCGCCGGTCTCGCCCGGCGCGTCCTCGTCCACCGAAACGCGGATCAGCTTGCGTGAGGCGGGGTCCATCGTCGTCTCTTTCAGGTCCTTGGCGTCCATCTCGCCCAGGCCCTTGAAGCGGGAGACGTCGATCTTGCCCTTGCCGCCGAGGCCCTTGGCGACCCAGTCCTCCTTCTCGATCTCGTCGAGGCAGTAGACCCGGCGCGCGCCCTGGGTCAGGCGGAAGAGGGGCGGGCAGGCGAGATACAGGTGGCCCGCGTCGATCATCGGGCGCATCTGGCTGAAGAAAAACGTCATCAGGAGCGAGGCGATATGCGCGCCGTCGACATCGGCGTCGGTCATGATGATGACCTTGTCGTAGCGCAGATCCTCGATGTTGAACTTGGTGCCCATGCCGACGCCGAGCGCCTGGCAGAGGTCGTTGATCTCCTGGTTCTGGCCGAGCTTGGAGGAGGCCGCGCCCAGCACGTTCAGGATCTTGCCGCGCAAGGGCAGGAGGGCCTGGGTCTTGCGGTCGCGGGCCATCTTGGCGGAGCCGCCCGCGCTGTCGCCCTCGACGATGAAAAGCTCGGTGCCGTCGCGGGCGGATTGGGAGCAGTCGACCAGCTTGCCGGGCAGGCGCAGGCGCTTGGTGGCGGATTTGCGGGCGGTTTCCTTTTCGGCGCGGCGGCGCAGGCGTTCCTCGGCGCGCAGGACGAGGAAATCGAGGATCGCGCCGGCGGATTTGGTGTTGGCGGCGAGCCAGTTGTCGAAATGGTCGCGCACCGCGCCCTCGACCATGCGGGCGGCCTCGGTCGTGGCGAGGCGGTCCTTGGTCTGGCCGACGAATTCGGGCTCGGCGATGAAGCACGACACCAGCGCGCCCGCGCCGGAGGTGAGGTCGTCGCGGTTGATCTGGGCGGCCTTGCGGTTGTTCGCCAGCTCGCCATAGGCGCGGATGCCCTTGAGGATCGCGGCCCAGAAGCCCGCCTCATGCGTGCCGCCCTCGGGCGTGGGGACGGTGTTGCAGTAGGACTGGATGAAGCCGTCGCGCGCGGGCGTCCAGTTGATCGCCCATTCGACGGACCCCGGCTGACCGAAGCGGGGCTGGAATTCCACTTTTCCGGCGAAAGGGGTTTCGGCGTAGGTGGCGGCGTTGCCCATCGTCTCTTTCAGGTAGTCCGAAAGGCCGCCGGGGAAGTGGAACACGGCCTCGGTCGGGGTTTCGCCGTCGTCTATTTCCGATTTCCAGCGGATTTCGACGCCCGAGAAGAGGTAGGCCTTGGAGCGAACCATTTTCATGAGCCTTGCCGGTTTGAACCGGTGGCTGCCGAAGATCTGTTCGTCGGGGTGGAAGATCACGGTGGTGCCGCGGCGGTTGTTGGTCTGTCCGAGCGACTGGACGGGGCCCTGCGGGATGCCGCGGGAAAAATCCTGCGCGAAGAGCTCGCGGTTGCGGGCGACCTCGACGCGGAGGTGGTCGGAGAGCGCGTTGACGACGGAGACGCCGACGCCGTGCAGGCCGCCCGAGGTCTGGTAGGCCTTGCCCGAGAACTTGCCGCCGGCGTGCAGCGTGCAGAGGATGACCTCGAGCGCGGACTTGTCGGGGAATTTCGGGTGCGGGTCGACCGGGATGCCGCGGCCGTTGTCGCGGATGGTGACGGTGTGATCGGCGGCCAGCTCCACCTCGATGCGGGAGGCGTGGCCGGCGACGGCCTCGTCCATGGAGTTGTCGAGCACTTCCGCGACGAGGTGGTGCAGCGCGCGCTCGTCGGTGCCGCCGATATACATGCCGGGGCGCTTGCGGACCGGCTCCAGCCCCTCGAGCACCTCGATGGAGGAGGCGTCATAGGCTTGCGGGTCGGGCGAGGTGTTCAGGAGGTCATCCGCCATCTGGGGCCAATCGCTGCTCTATCTTGTGTGAGTTGGCGCGCATAATGGCAGGTTTGGGGCAGCGGGGGAAGGGTGACGCGGCGGGCGCGGCGCGGCGGATCGTGACGGTTCCTTGACACATCTCAAGGCGCGGCGGGGCCGATGCTGCGATGATGGCGCAAGACACCGGGACAGAGCGAAAGGGACCGAGCCGATGACAGACCTGAATGCCGAGACCATTGTGGCCGAGGCCGTCACCGATGCCCCCGACAGCGCGCAGGCCCCCGCATCGGCCCCGGATAACGACAGTGCCCCGGCCGCAAGGCCCGCGCGGGCGCGGCGGGTGCAGCCGACCAGCGCCGAGATCCGGCAGGCGTTCGAATCCGGCGAATATCCCTATGCGACCAAGCTCGGCCGCCGCAGTTACGAAGCGCAGAAGGCGAAGCTTCAGGCGGAATTGCTCAAGGTGCAGAAATGGGTGGGCGAGACCGGCGAGCGGATCGTCATGCTGTTCGAGGGCCGCGACGCGGCCGGCAAGGGCGGCACGATCAAGCGCTTCACCGAACATCTGAACCCGCGCGAGGCGCGCGTGGTTGCGCTGAACAAGCCCACCGACGAGGAGCGCGGCCAGTGGTATTTCCAACGCTACATCCAGCACCTGCCGACGGCGGGCGAAATCGTGCTGTATGACCGCAGCTGGTACAACCGCGCGGGCGTGGAGCGGGTGATGGGCTTTTGCGAGCCGAACGAGTACCTCGAGTTCA
>JAOARA010000358.1 GCA_025211115.1 Roseicyclus sp.
GGCGGGTTCCGCGGTGGCGGGGCCGGAGCCTTCGGCGGCGGCGGGCGGTTCGGGCAGGGCGGCCTCCGTAGGCAGCGTGGCCGCGGGCGCGACGGGCGCGGTCGGGGCGGCCTCCACCGAGGCGGCCTCGCCCTGCGGCGCGTCGTCTGCGGCAAGCGGCTCGTCAGCGCGGTGCGGGGGTGTGGCCGGGTCGGGCGCAGGTTCGGCGACAGGGTCCGGCGCACCTTCGGGCGTGGCCACCTCCACGGAAGCCTCTGCCGGGGCCTCTGTGGCGGCAGGCCCCTCGCCCCTGTCGGGCAAGGGCGTGCTGAGAGACACCGCCGCCAGCACGAGGGCCGACATCACAAGGCCCAGCCCGAAACCGCCGATCACTCCACCGCCCATGTCGCCCTCTTTCGCCTGTTGCGGCCATACGCGCCGCGCACCGCTTGCCCTGACCGGGTCTCGAGAGGCGCTTGACCGCCCTGCCCGGCTTTGAAACATGTATAGCTCGGGCGCGCGACGCCTTCACCCCTTTTTAACCTTTTCGCGCCCGCGGCGCGGTGGTCAGGTCCCATGCTGCTTCTCATCGACAATTACGACAGCTTCACCTGGAACCTCGTCCATTACCTGGGCGAGCTGGGGGCCGAGACCCGCGTGGTCCGCAACGACCAGATCACCGTGCAGGAGGCGCTGGCCATGGCGCCCGAGGCCATCGTCCTCAGCCCCGGCCCCTGCGCCCCGGCGCAGGCGGGCATCTGCCTGCCCCTCACGCGGGCGGCGGCAGGGGCGGGCGTGCCGCTTCTGGGGGTCTGCCTCGGGCACCAGACCATCGGCGAGGCCTTCGGCGGCCGCGTCGTCCGCCATTCCGAGATCGTGCATGGCAAGATGGGCGAGATCCTGCACGAGGGCAAAGGCGTCTTCGCCGGCCTGCCCTCGCCGCTGAAGGCGACGCGCTATCACTCGCTGGTGGTCGAACGCGAAAGCCTGCCCGACGCGCTGGAAGTGACCGCCGAGCTGGCCGATGGCACGATCATGGGCCTGCGCCACCGCACGCTGCCGATCGAGGGCGTGCAGTTCCACCCCGAAAGCATCCGCTCGGAACACGGGCACGCGATGCTGCGAAGCTTCCTCGAGACCTCGAAAGGGACGATCCCGGCATGACCGACGCGATGAAACCGCTGATCTACGCGGCCTCCGAAGGGCCGTTGAGCCGCGCGCAGGCCGAAGCCGCCTTCGAAGAGCTGTTCGAGGGCACGGCCACGCAAGCCCAGATCGGGGGCCTCCTGATGGCGATGCGGGCGCGCGGCGAATCCGTCGCCGAATATGCCGCGGCGGCGCAGGTCATGCGCGACCGCTGCGTGAAGGTGACCGCGCCCGAGGGCGCGATGGACATCGTCGGCACCGGCGGCGACGGGATGGGGACGCTCAACATCTCGACCGCGACGGCCTTCGTCGTGGCGGGCACGGGCGTGCCGGTGGCCAAGCACGGCAACCGCAACCTGTCGTCCAAATCCGGCGCGGCGGATGCGCTGGGGGAACTGGGCATCGACGTGATGGTCGGCCCCGACGTGGTCGAGCGCGGCATTGCCGAAGCCGGGATCGGCTTCATGATGGCGCCGATGCACCACCCGGCGATGAAACAGGTGATGCCGGTCAGGCAGGAGCTGGGCTGCAAGACGATCTTCAACATCCTCGGCCCGCTCACAAACCCCGCGGGCGTCAAGCGCCAGCTGACCGGGGCCTTCGCGATCGCCCTGATCTTTCCCATGGCCGAGACGCTGAAGGAGCTGGGGTCCGAAGCCGCCTGGCTCGTGCATGGGTCGGACGGCACGGACGAGATCTCGATCTCGGGGCCGACATCCGTGGCGGTGCTGAAGGACGGCAAGATCCGCCCGCGCGAGGTGCATCCCGAGGAGGCGGGCCTGCCGGTCCATCCCTTCCGCGACATCCTCGGCGGCACGCCCGCCGAGAATGCCGCCGCGCTGCGCGCGCTGCTGGACGGGGCCGAAGGGGCCTACCGCGACGCGGTGCTGCTGAACGCGGCGGCGGCGCTGGTGGTGGCGGACAAGGCCGATGACCTGAAGGCGGGCGTGGAGATCGCGCGCGAAAGCCTGGCCTCGGGCGCGGCGAAACGCGCGGTGGAGCGGCTGGCCGCGATCACCTCCGGCACGGCATAAGGGGGGCGCGCGATGGCGACCATTCTCGACAGGATCAAGACCTACAAGCTTGAGGAAGTGGCCGCCGCCAAGGCCGCGCGCCCGCGCTCCGCGGTGGAAGAGGCCGCGCGCGCAGCCCCCCGCGTGCGGGGCTTCGGCGACGCGCTGCGCCGGGCCGAGGGGACGGGCTACGGGCTGATCGCCGAGATCAAGAAGGCGAGCCCGTCCAAGGGCCTGATCCGCGCCGATTTCGACCCGCCTGTGTTGGCCCGCGCCTACGAGGCCGGGGGGGCGACCTGCCTCTCGATCCTCACCGATACGCCCAGTTTCCAGGGCAAGCCCGACTACCTGACCCGCGCACGGGCGGCGGTGGATCTGCCCTGCCTGCGCAAGGATTTCCTTTACGACACCTACCAGGTCGCCGAGGCGCGGGCCTGGGGCGCCGATTGCATCCTGATCATCATGGCCTCGGTCGAGGACGGCCAGGCCGCCGAGCTGGAGGATGCCGCGCGGCACTGGGGGA
>JAOARA010000359.1 GCA_025211115.1 Roseicyclus sp.
ATCCGGCATCAGTCATCGTCGCCGTCGTCATCATCATCGTCGTCACGGTCATCGTCGTCGTCAAGATCGTCATAGTCATCGTCATCGTCATCGTCATCGTCGCGGTCGTCGTCCCGATCATCATCGCGGTCGTCATCGCGGTCATCGTCACGATCATCATCGCGGTCATCGTCCCGATCATCGTCGCGGTCATCGTCCCGATCATCGTCGTCATCATCGTAATCGCTGTCGTCGTCCCGGCGCGAGTCATCGTCGTAGCTGTCGTCGTCGGTGAAGTCCTCGTCCTCGCGGTCGTAATCGACGCCGACACGGCCGATGTCGCTGGCATCCGCTGCCTCGACCTCGGACTTCAGGATGTTGCCGGTGGCGATGTCGTAGACGACTTCGATGGTCTGGTTGCCCTGCGTCGCCTCGACCTTGATCTGCGTCGGGCCCTCGTCGATCTCGACATAGGTGAAGCCCTCGCCCTGGTACCGCTCGGCCAGCGTGGTGGCGAGGCTGCTCTGGGCGTGGGCGGTCCCCGCGGCGACAAGGCCGAGGGCGGTGGTCGTCATCAGGATGCGATGCATCATCTCGAGTTCCTTTCGGTGGATGCGGGGGACACCAGCGCCACCCGTCGAGACCACCCAAGCACCCGCGGGCACCTACCGAAATCGAGTAAGGGTTTAGGCGGCCCTGCGTAAACCCGCCGTGTAGCCGCCTAAACCGAAGGTATAGAGGTGTTTCGCCCTCGGCCGCCGGTCACATGTCCCAGCCGAGCGCGCGTGCGACGGTGAAGATGTCCTTGTCGCCCCGTCCGCACATGTTCATGACCAGCAGATGATCGCGCGGCAGTTCCGGCGCGATCTTGGCGACATGGGCGAGCGCGTGGCTCGGCTCGAGTGCGGGGATGATTCCCTCGGTCTCGCAGGACAGCTGGAACGCCTCGAGCGCCTCGGTGTCGGTGATCGACACGTATTGCGCGCGGCCGATTTCATGCAGCCAGGCATGTTCCGGCCCGATGCCCGGATAATCGAGCCCCGCCGAGATCGAGTGCCCCTCGAGGATCTGGCCGTCCTCGTCCTGCAACAGGTAGGTGCGGTTGCCGTGCAGCACGCCGGGACGCCCGCCGGTCAGCGAGGCGCAATGCTCCATCTTCTCGTTGACGCCCTTGCCCCCGGCCTCGACGCCGATGATGGCGACCTCCTTGTCGTCGAGGAACGGGTAGAACAGGCCCATCGCGTTCGACCCGCCGCCGATGGCGGCGATGATCGTGTCGGGCAGGCGGCCCTCGGCCTCCATCATCTGCTGCCTGGTTTCCTTGCCGATGATCGACTGGAAATCGCGGACCATCGCAGGGTAGGGGTGCGGACCCGCCACCGTGCCGATGCAGTAGAACGTGTCGCGCACGTTGGTCACCCAGTCGCGCAGCGCGTCGTTCATCGCGTCCTTCAGCGTGCCCCGGCCCGAGGTGACGGGGACGACCTCGGCCCCCAGCAGCTTCATGCGGAAGACATTGGGCGCCTGCCGCTCGACGTCATGGGCCCCCATGTAGACCACGCATTTCAGGCCAAACTTGGCGCAGACCGTCGCGGTGGCCACGCCATGCTGGCCCGCGCCGGTCTCGGCGATGATCCGGGTCTTGCCCATGCGGCGGGCCAGGATGATCTGGCCCAGCACGTTGTTGATCTTGTGCGCGCCGGTGTGGTTCAGCTCGTCGCGCTTGAAGTAGATCTTGGCGCCGCCCAGGCGCTCGGTCAGGCGCTCGGCGAAATAGAGCGGGCTGGGGCGGCCGACGTAATGCTTCCACAGGAAGTCCATCTCGTCCCAGAAGCTCTGGTCGGTCTTGGCGTGTTCATACTGCGCCTCGAGCTCGAGGATCAGCGGCATCAGCGTCTCGGAGACGAAGCGCCCGCCGAAATCGCCGAACCGGCCCTTTTCGTCCGGGCCGGTCATGAAACTGTTCAGGATATCTTCAGGCATCGGTCGCCTCCCCTTGGATCGGACGAGGGGTAGCGCGCCGCCCGCCACGGGGCAAGGGCAAGGCGTTTCGAAACGCCTTGCCCCATGCGCATCCTCGGCGGGATCGTGGATGTCGCAGACAGGCGGACCGCGCAAGGCGGGGTGCGCCCGGCCTGTGTCAGCGCACGAACTTCTTGTATTTCACGCGCTTCGGCTCCAGCGCGTCGGGGCCGAGGCGGCGCTTCTTGTCTTCTTCGTAGGCCGAGAAATCGCCCTCGAACCACTCTACATGCGCCTCGCCCTCGAAGGCGAGGATGTGGGTGCAGAGGCGGTCGAGGAAGAAACGGTCGTGCGAGATGATCACGGCGCAGCCCGCGAAATCCTCCAGCGCATCTTCCAGCGCGCGCAGCGTCTCGACGTCCAGATCGTTGGTCGGCTCGTCGAGCAGCAGCACGTTGCCGCCCGACTTGAGAAGCTTGGCCATGTGAACGCGGTTGCGCTCACCGCCCGAGAGCAGCCCCACCTTCTTCTGCTGGTCGCCGCCCTTGAAGTTGAAGGCCGAGCAATAGGCGCGGGAGTTCATCGAGGCATCGCCCAGTTCGATGATCTCGGCCCCGCCGGAAATCTCTTCCCAGACGGTCTTGTTCGCATCCAGCGCATCGCGCGACTGGTCGACGTAGGACAGTTGCACCGTCTCGCCGAATTCCACGCGGCCCTCGTCGGGCGTTTCCTGCCCCGTCAGCATGCGGAAGAGCGTCGACTTGCCCGCGCCGTTCGGACCGATCACGCCGACGATCCCGCCGGGCGGCAGGGCGAAGCTCAGGTCCTCGATCAGCAGCCGGTCGCCGTAGCCCTTCTTCAGCCCCTCGACCTCGATCACCTTGCCGCCAAGGCGCGGGCCGTTGGGGATGACGATCTGCGCGCGGCTGATCTTCTCGCGCTCGGACTGGCTGGCCAGTTCCTCGTAGGCGTTGATCCTTGCCTTCTGCTTGGCCTGCCGCGCCTTGGCGCCGGCGCGGATCCACTCAAGCTCGCGTTCCAGCGTCTTCTGGCGCGACTTGTCCTCGCGGGCTTCCTGTTCCAGCCGCTTGGCCTTTTGTTCCAGCCAGGCGGAATAGTTCCCCTCGTAGGGAATACCGCGGCCGCGATCCAGTTCGAGGATCCAGCCGGTGATGTCATCCAGGAAATAGCGGTCGTGGGTCACGATCAGGATCGTGCCCTTGTAGTCGATCAGGTGCTGTTGCAGCCAGGCGATGGTTTCCGCATCGAGGTGGTTGGTCGGTTCGTCCAGAAGCAGCATGTCGGGCGCTTCCAGGAGCAGCTTGCACAGCGCCACGCGCCGCCGCTCACCGCCCGACAGGGTCGCCACGGCCGCATCATCGGGCGGGCAGCGCAGCGCCTCCATGGCGACGTCGATCTGGCTGTCGAGATCCCACAGGTTCAGCGAATCGATCTCGTCCTGAAGCTGCGCCATCTCGTCGGCGGTCTCGTCCGAGTAGTTCATCGCCAGTTCATTGAACCGGTCGAGCTTGGCCTTTTTCGCGGCCACGCCCAGCATGACGTTTTCGCGCACGGTCAGGCTTTCGTCGAGCTGCGGCTCCTGCGGAAGGTAGCCGACGCGCGCACCCTGCGCGGCCCAGGCCTCGCCCGAGAAATCCTTGTCGATCCCGGCCATGATCCGCATCAGCGTGGATTTGCCCGCACCGTTCACGCCCACGACCCCGATCTTCACGCCGGGAAGGAAGCTGAGGCGGATGTTCTCGAAGCATTTCTTGCCGCCCGGATAGGTCTTCGAGACACCATCCATGTGATAGACATACTGATAGGAGGCCATGCGCCGCTCCGTTCCGCTGATCCGTGGTTCCGACGCTATCTAATCGCCCGCGCCCGGATCGGCAATCGGGGCGTGGGCCTGCGGCCGGACTTCCCCGCCCCGTGCAGACAGGATATGCCGCCCGCCATGCGCAGCGACTACCCCCTTGCCCTGCCGGGCATGACCATCGGCCTGTTCGGCGGCTCCTTCGATCCGCCCCATGCCGGTCACCTGCATGTCAGCCGCGAGGCGCTGAAGCGCTTCGGGCTGGACCGGGTGTGGTGGCTGGTCAGCCCCGGCAACCCGCTGAAGCCGCGCGGCCCCGCGCCGCTCGAGCGGCGGATGGCGGCGGCGCGCGCGCTGGTGGGGGATCCGCGGATCACCGTCACGGATATCGAGGCGCAGCTGGGCACCCGCTACACCGCCGAGACGTTGTCGCGGCTGATGGCGCTTTATCCCGGTGTGCGCTTCGTCTGGCTGATGGGGGCCGACAACCTGGCGCAGTTCCATCGCTGGCAGCAGTGGCAGTGGATCCTGCGCAGCGTGCCGGTGGGCGTTCTGGCCCGCCCCGGTCAGCGCATCTCGGCGCGCATGTCGCCCGCGGCGCGGGCCTTCGCGCGCCACCGGTTGCCCGCGGCTCAGGCGCGGCTGCTGGCGGGGAGCGAACCGCCGGCGTGGTGTTTCCTGAACCTGCCGATGGTCGACCTGTCCTCCAGCGCCATCCGGGCGCGCGGCGAGTGGTGATCTACCGCCCGCCGCGCAATCCCAGCGTCGCCAGCCCCGAGACCAGCAGCACCGCAAGCCCCGCCAGCGTCAGCGCATCGGGCCAGACGCCGAAGACCGCCCATCCCAGCGCCGTGGCCGCGATCAGCTGGGTGTAGACGAAGGGCGCAAGCCGTGTCGCGGGCGCCATGCGCAGCGCAAGGATCAGGCACAGGTTGCCCAGCATCGACCCCATGGCCGAGGCCAGCGTCAGCGCGCCGATCCGCGGCGTGATCTCGGGGATCGCCGGAAGGCCGAGGGGCGCCAGCACCAGCGCGCCCACGACCAGCTGCGAGATCAGCATCGCCCGCGGGCGCGCCAGCTCGGCCAGCCAGCGCGAGGCGGTCAGGTATGACCCGTAGAACAGGCCCGCCAGCACCGCGAAGCCAAGGCCCGGCGTCATCCCGAAACCCGGCTTCACGACAAGGATCACGCCCGCGAACCCCACCGCCAGCAGCGCCACCCGCGTGGTCGAGAACGTCTCGCGCAGCAGCCAGACGGACAACAGGTAGGCCACCATCGGCCCGACGAAGAACGCGCCGAAGACATTGGCGATCGGCTCGGTCCTGAGCGCGGTCAGGATCGACAGGATGCCCCCCGCGATCAACAGCCCCCGCAGCCAGACGCGCCAGTCGAGGAACAACCGCAGCGGCGTCAGGTGCAGCACGAAGGGCAAGAGCAGCACCGCCCCCAGCGCGAAACGGCTCCATGCCGTGAAGACGGGGGCGACGCCCGCCTCGCCCAAGAGCTTTCCCGCCGCGTCGGCGGAGGGGATCAAGGCCATGGCCAGAAGCATCAGGGGTAGGGCGCGGAGCGTATCGCGGTGCATGGCCCCTGCTATCCCATTGCAATGGGGCGGGAAAGCCGCACCCCTCACGAAGCCGTGAGACCTCAAACCTCTTGAGTGACTCAGGCGGCTGCGCTTTAGTCGAGGGAACATTTTAACAAACGGTCCATTTCCATGTTCTCGCGTCGCGCATTTCTGACCGGGGCCGCGAGCCTTGCTGCCGCGCCGGGGCTTGCCGCCCCGCCCCTGACATCCCTGCGCCCCCCGCTGCGGCCCGACGGGTTCTACCGCCGCGTCCTGCCCACCGGGGCCGAGCTTGTCGCGCGTGCGCGGCTGGGCGGGCAGGTCGGCTATGCCGTCGCGGATGCCGCGACCGGCGAGATGCTCGAGGTGTTCAACCCGCTACTGGCGATGCCGCCCGCCTCGGTCGCCAAGGCGGTGACCTGCGCCTACGGCCTGCAGCGCCTCGGGCCCGGCTACCGCTTCCGCACGCGGCTGGTGGCGGATGGGCCCATCGTCAACGGCCGGCTCGACGGCGACCTCTGGCTCGTGGGGTCGGGCGATCCGCTGCTCGACACGGATGCGCTGGCCGCGATGGTGGCCGAGCTGGAGGGCTACGGCCTGCGCGAGGTGACGGGGCGGCTCATGCTGGCGGACGGAGCCTTGCCGCAGATCTTCGAGATCGATCCGGGCCAGCCCCCGCATGTGGGCTACAACCCGTCGATCTCGGGCCTGAACCTGAATTTCAACCGGGTGCATTTCGAATGGGCCCGCGAAGCGGATGACTACACCGTCAGCATGGATGCCCGCTCCGAGTCGCTGCGCCCCGCCGTGCGCATCGCGCGGATGCGGATCGAGGATCGCGCGGCCCCGGTCTACACCTATGCACAGGTCGAGGGCACCGACCAATGGACGGTGGCGCGCGGGGCGCTGGGCGACACCGGGGCGCGCTGGCTGCCGGTGCGCCGCCCCTCGGCCTATGTGGCCGAAGTGTTCGAGACGCTGATGCGCGCCGCCGGGATGCGCTTTGGCGGCGTCGAACTGGCCACCGGCACCGGGCCGCGCACCGCGCCCGACTCCGCCGTGGTGCTGGTCGAGCATGTCAGCGACGCGCTCGAGGATATCCTGCGCGGCATGATGCGCTGGTCCACCAACCTCACCGCCGAGGTCGTGGGCCTTCTGGCGACGCAGGCGGGCGGGCTGCGCCCGGCGTCATTGGAGCAATCGGCGGGGGCGATGTCGGACTGGATGCGCGACAGCCTCGGCGCGCGCCATGCCGCTTTCGTGGATCACTCGGGCCTCGGCGACCGAAGCCGCCTGCGCGCGCATGACATGGTTCGCGCACTGCTGGCGAGCGGGCCGAACGGCCTGCTGCGGCAGCTGATGCGCGACATTCCCATGCTCGACCAGCGCGGCAACGTGATCCGCGACCACCCGGTCGGCGTGGTGGCCAAGACCGGGACGCTGAATTTCGTCTCGTCGCTGGCCGGGTTCGTGCGCACGCCCGGCGGCCGTGACCTCGCCTTTGCGATCTTCTGCGGCGACATCGAGCGCCGCGCCGCCCTGTCCGAGGCCGAGCGCGAACGCCCGCCGGGCGCGCGCAGCTACAATGCCGCCGCCAAGGGGCTGCAACAGCAGCTCATCGAACGCTGGGCGCTGGTTCATCCGTGATCGTCGATCCCTGACCGGGCAGGCCCCGCGCCTCCTGTCATCAATCCGTTACCGTTCGGTCACGTCGCTGTGACGGGCATGGGGCAGGTGGGCGGCATGTATCCACCCGTCCGGAGAGACCCATGCCCCGCACCTCGCTGATGCTGACATCCGCGCTGGCCCTCGTGGCCGCTTCGCCTGCGCTTGCGCAGGACATGAACTTCAACCGCATCGCCTCGTTCCCGGTGACGTCGAACACGCCGGACGCGGAAGAGACCTCGGCCGAGATCATCGCCGTCACCGGCGACGGCATGACGCTGGTCTATTCCGACAGCCCCGCGGGCGTGATCGGCTTCATCGACATCACCGACCCGGCCGCTCCCGTCGCGGCGGGCACCTTCGCTCTGCCCGCGGGTGAGCCGACGGCGGTTTCGGCGCTGGGCCAGACCGTCTTCGTGGCCGAGAACACCTCGGAAAGCTACACCGCCCCCTCCGGCATCCTGCATGCCGTCGACGCCGCCTCGCGCGAGGTCATCGCGTCCTGCGACCTGGGCGGCCAGCCCGACAGCACCGCCGTGGCGCCCGATGGCAGCTTCATCACCGTGGCGATCGAGAACGAGCGCGACGAAGACCTCGGCGAGGGCCGCGTGCCGCAGATGCCCGCGGGTCATCTCGTGATCCAGCCGCTCGGTGAGAACGGCGCGATGGACTGCAACGCGCAGATCCGCGTCGACCTGACCGGCCTTGCCGATATCGCCCCCGAAGACCCCGAGCCGGAATTCGTGGACGTGAACGCGAACGGCGACATCGCCGTGACGCTGCAGGAAAACAACCACATCGTCGTCGTCTCCTCTGCTGGTGAGGTTCTCAGCCACTTCTCGGCCGGGACCGTCACGCTCGAGGGTGTGGACACCGAGGAAGAGGGCGCGCTTGTCTTCACCGACACGCTGGCCGACGTGCCGCGCGAACCCGATGCGCTGCAGTGGATCGACACCGACCACTTCGTCATCGCCAACGAGGGCGACATGGACGGCGGCAGCCGCGGCTTCACCGTCTTCCACCGCGACGGCACCGAGGTCTTCGAGGCCGGCATGTCCTTCGAATACGCCCTCGTCGAGATCGGCCACTATCCCGAGGAACGCTCGGGCAACAAGGGCGTCGAGCCCGAGGGCATGGAAGTCGGCACCTTCAACGGAACGCCGATGATGTTCCTGCTGGCCGAACGCTCTTCGGTCATCGGGGTCTATGACATGACCGACCCCTCGGCCCCCGCGCTGGCGCAGCTGCTGCCCTCGGGCATCTCGCCCGAAGGGGCCATCGCCATTCCCGGCCGCAACCTGCTGGCGACCGCCAACGAGTTCGACGGCCGCGAGGATGGCGCGGCACCGGCCCATGTCATGATCTACGAATACCAGTCGGCCCCCGCCGCCTATCCGCACCTGACCAGCGCAGGCGCGGACGAGCTGATCGGGTGGGGCGCGATCTCGGGGCAGGTCATGGCCGAGGACGGCACGATCTTCGCCGTCTCCGACAGCTTCTACGGGATGCAGCCGACGATCTTCCACATCGACGTCAGCGAAACCCCCGCCCGCATCGTGGATGCGATCCGCATCACGCGTGAGGGCCAGCCCGCGCAGCTGATGGACATGGAAGGCATCGCGCTCGATGGCGAGGGCGGGTTCTGGATCGCCTCCGAGGGCCGCACCGACCGCCTTGTGCCGCACGCGATCTACCACGTCGGGGCCGATGGCGCGATCGAGGATTACATCACCCTTCCCGAAGAGCTGATGGCCGTCGAGATCCGCTTCGGCTTCGAGGGGATCACGCGGGTCGGTGACATGCTCTATGTCGCGGTGCAGCGCCCGTGGCGCGACGATCCGGCCAACCACGCCAAGGTTCTGGGCTACAACCTCGAGACCGAGGAATGGTCGGTGATCCACTACCCGCTGACCGAGGCTTCGACCGGTTGGGTCGGCCTGTCCGAGATCGTGGCCCATGGCGATCACCTCTACTTCGTCGAGCGTGACAACCAGATCGCGGACGCGGCCGTGACCAAGCTGATCACCCGCGTGCCGATGTCGGCGATGGAAGCCATGGTCGCCGTCGGGGAAACCCCCGCCGTGCTCGAGACCGAGGTCGTGGTCGACCTGCTGCCCTACCTGACCTCGACCGGCGGGTTCGTGCTGGACAAGGTCGAGGGCCTCGCCATCGCCGAGGACGGCACCATGTGGGTGTCGACCGACAATGACGGCGTGGACGACCACTCGGGCGAAACGATGTTCTTCGCCATTCCTTCGGAATGAGGTTCTTCGCCCTCCCGCCGATGTGATCCGATGTCCCGCCCTGCGATATGCAGGGCGGGACATATCGCTTTTCACCCTGTCATTTCAGCACCAAACACGCCCCCGTGGTTCGCCACGGGGGCTTTTTCACGCCCGCGGGGCCAGCCCCTTGGCCAGCGCGTCGAACACCAGCCGCACGCGCCGCGACAGGTGCAGGTCGCGGTGCGCGGCCAACCAGACCGGAAAGGTGACAAGCGGCGGCGCGCCGGGTTGCGCGCGGGCAAGCGCCCGGTCGGGGTCACCGACCCAGACCGGCAGGGCGGCGACGCCAAGGCCCGCGCGGGCCAGCGCCAGCTGCATGTGGCTGTCTTCCGAAAGGAAGGGGAAGGCCTCGGGCGGCAGGTCGATCCGCCGCTCGGCCAGCATCCCGCGGTAGGTGTCGGCATGATCGTAGCCGATGAAGGGCAGGCTCTCGAGCGGTCCCTTCGCCAACAGGGCGGGGGTGGCGTAAAGCGCGGCCTCGTCCTCGCGGATCAGTTTCGCGGTCAATTCCGGCTGGTCGGGGCGGGCGTGGCGCACGGCGATATCCGCCTCGCGCCGCATCAGGTCGCGCAGGGCGTTGGTGACGACGATCTGGATTTGCAGCGCCGGGGCCTCGGCCCGGATGCGGGCCAGGATCGGCGGCAGAAGCTCGGTCGCGTAGAGATGCGAGGCGGTGATCGTGACCGTCCCTGCGATGTCGCGGCTTTGCCCCGTCGCGGCCAGCGCCGCGGCATGGGCGGCCTCGGCCATGTGGCGCAGATGCTCGATCAGCCGCGTGCCCGCCTCGGTCAGCTCCATCCGCTTGCCCGCGCGGGTGAACAGCGTGACGCCCAGTTCTTCCTCCAGCGCGGTGACCTGCCGGCCGAGCGTCGGCTGGGTCATCCCCAGCGCACGGGCCGCCGCCGAGAGAGAGCCATGTTCGGCGGTCGCCACCACGGCGCGCGCGCGGTTCCAGTCGAAGGTCAGGCTTTTCCAATCCATGCGAAAACGTATGGATATTCTGCATATCCAGTCAATTTCTTTTGGGTGGACGCAGCGGTATCTCCCTCCTCATCGCAACGAGTGACCAAGGAGGCCCGCCATGAAAGCAGCCATCTCGAAAACCTACGGCGGCCCCGAGGTCGTCACCCTCGGCACCCTCGCGCGCCCCGAGCCGGGGACGGGCGAGATCCTCGTCCGCGTCGCTGCGGCCGGGGTCACCACCGCCGACTGGCGCCTGCGCGCCGCGGCCTTTCCGGGGGCGATCAGCGCGGTGGCCGGGCGGCTGATGTTCGGCATCTGCGCGCCGCGCAATCCCGTGCTGGGCAGCGACTTTGCCGGAACGGTCGAGGCGCTGGGGCCGGGTGTGACCGGCTTTGCCCTGGGCGAGCGTGTCTTCGGCTTCCGGTTCGGCGGCGCGCATGCGGAATTCATGACGGTGAAGGCCGCGGGCGCGGTGACGAAAACGCCCGACAGCCTGACCGACGCACAGGCCGCGGCGTTGCCCTTCGGCGGGCTTTGCGCGTTGGAGTTCCTCGACCGCTTCGCGCAGGTCAGACCGGGCGAGCGGGTGCTGGTCGTGGGCGCCTCGGGCGGGGTCGGGGCCTACGCGGTGCAGGTCGCCCGCGCGCTGGGGGCCATCGTGACCGGCGTCGCCTCGGGCGACAGCCTGCCCTTCGTCGAGAGCCTTGGCGCGGATCATGTCGTGGACTACCGCCAGACCGATCCGGCCCGGCTGACCGGCCCCTATGACGTGGTCTTCGATACGGTGGGGGCGCTCGACTACACGCGCGCCGCGCCGATGCTGGCCAAGGGCGGGCGCTTCGTGCCGCTGAACTTCGGCCTTGGCGATCTGTGGAAGGGGCGCAAGGCCCGGCGCAATGGCCATGCCCAGATCCTCAAGGTGAACGGTGACACGAAAGAGGGGCTGGAGCGGCTTGTGGCCCTGATCTCCGCGGGCCAGCTGCGCCCGGTGATCGACACGGTCTACCCGTTCGACGAGATCCGCACCGCCCATGAAAAGGTCGAGACGCGCAGGCGCAAGGGGGCCATCGTGCTGGAGATCGGAGCGACCGCTACAATCGGATGACGAAATCCTTGCGGGTGGTCTCGACCACCTCCCATGTGCCGGTGAAACCGGGCCGGATGACCCAGGCGTCCCCGGCCCGGAGCGTCACCGGATCGCCTGTGTCCGGCGTGATCACCGACAGGCCCGCGGTCAGGCGGAAATATTCCCACTCGTCATAGACCACGCGCCATGTGCCGGGCGTCGATTCCCACACGCCCGCGTAAAGGCCATCGGCCTCTTCGGTCAGCCATGTCCGATGCACCGGGTCGCCCGCGATCACGCGGGACGGATCGGGGCGGGAGACCTCAGGCTCGCCAGCGGGCAGGACGGGAAGGATCAGCGACATTCGTGGAGTCCGCGAAGCAACGATGCCGCCCCCGGTCCGAGGGCGGCATCGATTGGTGTCAGATCACTCGGTCCAGCGCACGGCGGTCAGGTCGTTGGCCTGCGTGGGCGAGTTCTCCCACAGGCCTTCGATGCGCGCATCGGCGACGCCGGTCTTGGCGAGCTGGAACAGGTAGCCGTTCACGTAATCCGCGGCGATGATCTGCTGCATCTCGGACAAGAGGCTGGAACGTTCCACAGGGTCCGAGGTGGTGGCCAGCGTGTCGTTCAGCGCCACGAACTCGGGCCGCGCATACTGGAAGTAGTAGTCGGGCCGGGCGTAGATGCCGATATCCATCGGCTCGGTGTGGCTGACGATGGTCAGGTCGAAGTCATGGCCGCGGAACACCTGTTCCAGCCATTGCGCCCATTCCAGGTTGGTGATCTCGGTCTCGATCCCGACCTCGCGCAGCTGGGCCGCGATGATCTCGCCCCCCCGGCGCGCGTAGGAGGGCGGCGGCAGCGCAAGGCGCAGGCTCAGCCCGTCCGGTGCCGCCTCGGCCAGAAGCGCGCGGGCGGCCTCGGGGTCGTAGGCGGAGTTGGCGGTCAGGTCGACGTAGTCGGGATTGTGCGGCGCGAAATGCGTGCCGATGGGCGTGCCGTAGCCGAACATGGCGCCGTCGATGATGTCCTGCCGGTTGATCGCGTGGCTGATCGCCTGCCGCACCCGGATGTCATCGAGCGGGGCTTGCGCGTTGTTCATGGCGAGGATCGTCTCGCCCTCGGTCGAACCGACGATGACGGTAAAGCGCGGATCGGCCTCGAACTGGGCCAGCGTCTCGGGCGCGGGGAAGTTCGGGAAGGCGTCCACGTCGCCCGCCATCAGCGCGGCGAAGGCGGCGTTGGGGTCCGAGATGAAGCGGAAGGTCGCGGCCTCGAGCGCCACGGGTTCGCCCCAATAGTCGTCGTTGCGGGCCAGCTCCACCCGGTCGCCCTGCACCCATTCCACGAAACGGAACGGGCCGGTGCCGACGGGGTTCGTCGCGTTCGTCTCGGCGCTGGCCGGGTCCACGATCACCGCGTCGCCCCAGGCCATGTCGAAGAGGAACGCACCGTCCGGCCCGTCCAGCGTGACGACAACTGTGGTGTCGTCCGTGGCCTCGACGCTGACGATATTGGCGAAGAGCGCGGGCTGCGCGTTGGTCGAGCCCTCGGCGCGGGCGCGGTCGAGGGTGAAGACCACGTCCTCGGCCGTCATCGCTTCGCCGTCATGGAAGGTCACGCCCGAGCGCAGCGTGAAGGTGTAGACGGTGCCGTCCTCGGAGATGTCCCAGCTCTCGGCAAGGCCGGGGTTGACCGCGCCGTCGGGGCCGAAGCGGGTCAGCCCCTCGAACACGTTGGAATAGACCACCTCGTCGATGGCGGCGGCGGCACCTGCGGTCGGATCGAGGTTCGGCGGCTCGAGCACCATGCCGACCGAGATGTCTGTCTGCTGGGCAAGGGCCGCCCCGGCGCAAAGCGCGCAGATCGCCGCCCCGTTGCGAAGATGATGGACCATGTCTCTCTCCCTGAGGTTGGTTCATCGCATATTGTCCCGGCTTTCCGCAAAAATCCCGTCAAAAATCGTCGCGTGCCCACGCGCTTGCCGGTTGGGCCGCAATGCAGTAGCCAAAAGACGGTGTGGTAACCAGTGAAAGACCCTGTCGCATGTCCTCGACCGAGCGGAACAGCGCAATCGTGCCGATGTTCACCCGCGAGGACGGCCAGCTTCATCCGCGCCGCACCTATGTCTGTTTCGGCGTCGCCCGTGGCGGCACCAGTGCCGTGGCGGGCGCGATGCAGCGCCTCGGCCTCTTCATGGGCGATGATTTGCCCAACAATTACGAAGACCCCCGCTTCGGCCCCGGCCAGTCGCCCGCGCGGATGCGCGAGGCGATCGCCGAGCGGAACGCGGCCCATGACGTCTGGGGCTGGAAATTCCCGGCGGCCTCCAACTACCTCGAAGGGCTGTCGAAAGAGCTGCGCAACCCCTGGCTTGTCGTCGTCTTCCGCGACATCGCCGCGACGATGAAGGGGCACATGCGCTGGCACAACCGCGAGATCACGCTCGCCGCCCATGAAATCCTGCTGCAGCAGCAGAAGAACTGGTTCCTCGTGGACCGCTGGCGGGTGCCGACGCTGCTTGTCTCCTACGAAAAGGCGGTTCTGGACCCGCGGCTTTTCGTCGAGGAACTGGCCGGGCACCTCGGCCGACCCGTCCCCGAGGGCGAGGCGATGGAACAGATCGTCGCCTTCCTCGCGCCGGGATCCTACAAGTGACGCGGGCGACGAGATCCGTGAGCGTCCGGTATCGACTGTCGCATCACCTTCATAAAGCGTTCCGCACCGAACCCGAATCGGGTTAACGGGACGTTACCAACGGCATTCGGAGTAGAAGACATGGGGGCCGAATGACAGTTCCGGACACCAGTGACATCCTCGACCTGGCACCTCAGATGGTGCCCGAGTTCATCCGGGCGCAGGCCGGCTCGCGCACCCTCAGCCGCCTCGTCAAACGCCTCAACCGCGAGCTTCTGGACGGCGACGGCGATGTCCGCGACATGGCCGCGGCGGCGCTCAGGCATCTCGGCCTGATGGATCAGCCCCGGCCCTGACCGGGTGCCAGCAGGTCGGCCAAGGTCAGCGCCATCACCGTCGCGCTGTCGCGCATGTCCTGTACGCCCACCCATTCATCGGGCTGATGCGCCAAGTCGAGGATGCCCGGCCCGTAGGCGATGCAGTTCTTCAACCGCCCGATCCGGTCGATATGCTTCTGGTCGTAGGTGCCGGGCGAGACCACGAAATCCGCCTTGCGCGCCAGCACCCGCTCGATCGCGGCCGCCACGGTGGTGACCACGGGTGCCTCGCGGTCGGTCATCGTCGGGCGCACCTCGAACAGCTCGCGGATCTCGTAGGAAAAGCCGGGGCGCTGCGCCTTGACCCGTTCCATCAGGGCGGAGACCTCCGCCTTCACCTCGGCGGGGTCTTCCTCGATCAGGTAGCGCCGGTCGATGGTGATGCGGCAGCGGTCCGGCACACAAGGGGCGGGCAGGCCGGTATAGCCCTCCTCCTGCTCGGGCTCGCCGCCGTGGATCGCGTTGATGTTGAGCGTGGACTGCCGCGCGCCCTCGGGGACGACGGGCATCTCGGTGTGCTTGGAGGCCAGAAGCGGGAACAGCGTCGCCTCCATCTCGGCCAGCACGGCCCCCATGTGGCGCACCGCGCACTCGCCGAGGAAGGGCATCGAGCCATGGGCGATTCGCCCCTTCGTCTCGATCTCGGCCCACCAGACGCCGCGATGCCCCAGGCAGATGCGATCCTTGTTCAACGGTTCGGGGATGATGACATGCTGCACGCGCGCGGGGTCGAAATACCCCTGCTCGGCCAGGTAGGCGACGCCGCCGTAACCGCCCGATTCCTCGTCCGCCGTTGCGCTGATCTCGAGGGCGCCCGCGAAATCGGGGCAGGTGTCGAGGAACGCCTCGGCCGCGATGACGCTGGCGGCGATGCCGCCCTTCATGTCGCAGGCCCCGCGCCCGTAGACGCGCCCATCCCGCAGCTCGCCGCCGAAGGGATCGACCGTCCAGCCGTGGCCGGTCTCGACCACGTCGTGATGCCCGTTGAAATGCACGCAGTCGCCCGGCCGCGCCCCCTCGCGCCGCGCGACCATGTTCCAGCGCGGGTAGCGGTCGCTGTCGGCGGGCGCGCCATGGGCGCGGACCAGCTCGACCGTGAACCCCCGCGCCTCGAGGCGCGCGGCCAGCAGCTCGCAGATCTCGCGGTAGTTGCGTCCCGGCGGGTTCAGCGTCGGGATGCGGATCAGATCCTGCGTCAACGCCACGAGCTCTCCCTCGCGCGCCGCCACCGCTGCCGTCAATCGGTCGTCCCACTCCATGCCGCACAGACTGCGCGTTGCCGCCGCCGCCCGCAAGCCCTGCCATTTCGCGCCGCGTTGCCCTATATCGGAAGGAACCGACCAGAAGGGATGTCCGGATGATCCTCGGCCTTGGGCGCATGTTGCTCGTGATGCTGGTGTTGCTGACCGTCGTCTATGTCAGCCTGTTTCTCTACCTGCGCGCCGGGGCCCGTATCCGGCTGGAAGAGCAATGGGTCATGGAGGGGCGCCCCGGCGACCGCGAGGACTGGATCGACCAGCGCATCGCACCCGTGGCGCGGCGCATCCGCACATGGCTGGTGTTTCTGGTTTACGTCCTGCCCGTCGCGGGCTTGAGCATTTACACATACATCACGAATTGAGGTGCGCCATGCGCTGGCCCCGGATCATCTTCCTCAGTCTGCTCGCCCTCCTGCTGGTCGCGGCGCTGCATTACACGCTGCCGCAGCGCGAGGTGGTGCGCATCGTCAATGCCGAATCGCGCCTGACCGAGGTCGGCGGCTTCAACGGCCTGTTCTTCGCGCAACGCGACAGCGGCTCGGCCCAGACCAGCGCGGCGCGCGACTTGCGCCTGATCTCGACCATCCGCCCCGACGGTCGCCCGCTGGTGTTCCGCAACGAGGATACCGGCGTGCTCTGGCCGCCCTATTTCAAGTTCGACAGCGAGGATCTTCAGACCGAGGCGGCGAACCTCACCTCGACCGAGACCGAACCTCAGTGGGTCGCCATCACCCATTACGGCTGGCGCTCGAACCTGATCTCGATCTACCCCAACGCCATCACGATCCGCCCCGTCGCAGGCCCGGACGCAAGCGCCTTTCCGTGGCTCAACATCGTGATCCTGGCCTTCCTGGCGCTGGCGGTCTTCATGGCCTGGCGCATCTGGGAACGCCTCAACGACCGGGTGATCGACCCGATCGTGGACCGTGTCTCGGTGCAATGGGCCAAGATGAAGGACCGCCTCGCAGGGCGTGGTTAACCCCGCATCAAGGTTAACGCGCGCGCCCCCCCTTCTCCGTTTCCCAAATATCCCCGCCGGAGGCTCCCGCAGCCTGCCACCCGCGCCAAGGCCCGGACCTATTCGCCGTAGGGCACCCAGATCGTTCTGACCTCGGTCGCCTGGTCCAGAAATGCACGCCCCTCCGCCTCGGGCCCGGTCCAGTCCGGGGCGGCGCGGTTGATCCATGTCCGCTTGAGGTTGCCCGCGCTCGCCGTCTCCAGCGCGCCGGCATCGACCCCGCCCGCGAAACTCCACAGCGCGTCCACGTCCAGATGCCGCGCCAGCGTCATGCCCAACTCGTGCGACGGGCCGGTGACGATGTTCACCACCCCGCCCGGCAGGTCCGAGGTGTCGAGCACCTGGTAAAGGTCGGTCGCCGCCAGCGGGCAGGGCTGCGAGGGCACCAGCACCACGCGGTTGCCCATGGCGATGGCCGGCGCGATCAGCGAGATCGCCCCCAGGAGCGGTGCCTCGTCCGGGGCGAGCGCGCCGATCACGCCCACCGGCTCGCGCATGGCCAGCGCCACGCCGCGGATCGGCACATTGGCGACGCGCCCGTCCATCTTGTCGGCCCAGGCCCCGTAGCTGAACAGCCGGTCGATGGAGCGTGCCACCTCGGCCTCGGCCCTTGCCGCCGAACAGGCGGTCAGCTCGCGGATGCGGCGGGCGAATTCCTCGCCGCGGGCCGAGAGGTTCTCGGCGATGTAATAGAGCACCTGCGCGCGGTTATGCGCGCTGGCCCTGGCCCATGCGCCAGCCCCGCGCGCGGCCTCGACCGCGTTGCGGATGTCCTTGCGGTTGCCGATGCCCGCATGGCCCAGCAGCGCGCCGCGCTTCGACCAGACGGGGTGCGAATAGCCGCCATCGGGCCGCGCCTGCTTGCCGCCGATATAAAGCTTCGCCGTGCGGTCAAGGCCGGGGGCCTCGGGCGCCTCGGGCGCGGGGAAGGGGGCGATGGGCTTGATCGGGGCCCACGTGGCGGCAGGCTGAAGATAGGCCTGCAGCCCCTCCCACCCGCCTTCGCGGCCGAACCCGCTTTCGCGCAGACCGCCGAAGGGGGCGGCGGCGTCGAAGAGGTTGGTGGCGTTCACCCAGACCACGCCCGCCGCCAGTTTCGGCGCGATGTCGAGCGCGAGGTTCAGGTTCTCGGTCCAGAGGCTAGCGGCCAGCCCGTAGCGCGTGTTGTTGGCGACCTCGACTGCCTCGGCGGGCGTGCGGAAGGTGGTGGAGACAAGCACGGGGCCGAAGATCTCGTCCTGCATCAGGGGCGCTGCGGGCGACAGCCCGGTGACAAGCGTCGGCGGGTAGAAACAGCCCGTTTCCGGCATCTCGACCGGTGCGCGCCAGGTCTCGCCCTCGGAATTGGCGTCCACCATCCGCGAAATGGCCGCGTGCTGCACGGGATCGACCAGCGCGCCCATGTCGATGCATTTGTCGAGCGGGTCGCCGACCCGCAGCTTCGCCATGCGCGCCTTCAGCCGGTCATGGAATTCACCGGCGATGCCTTCTTGCACAAGAAGCCGGGAGCCTGCGCAGCAGACCTGCCCCTGGTTGAACCAGATCGCATCGACAAGCCCCTCGATGGCGCTGTCGATATCCGCGTCGTCGAAGACGATATAGGGCGACTTGCCGCCCAGCTCGAGCGTGAGGGATTTGCCCATGCCCGCGGTCTGTTCGCGGATGCGGCGGCCCACGGCGGTGGAGCCGGTGAAGGCGATTTTCCCGGTGCCCGGATGGGTGACGATGGCCTCGCCCGTGCGCCCCTCGCCGGTCACGATGTTCACGACACCGCGGGGCAGTCCCGCTTCCTGGCAGATCTGGCCGAACAAAAGGGCGGTGAGGGGCGTGTATTCGGCAGGCTTCAGGACGACCGTGTTCCCGGCGGCGAGCGCGGGGGCGATCTTCCACGCGAGCATCAGCAGCGGGAAGTTCCACGGGATCACCTGGCCGCAGACGCCGATGGGCCGATGCCCCGGCAGTTCGGCGTCGCGCAGCTGCGCCAACCCTGCGTGGTGGTAGAAATGGCGCTGGGCGAGGGGGATGTCGATATCCCGCGCCTCGCGGATCGGTTTGCCGTTATCGAGCGTCTCCAGCACCGCGAAGAGGCGGGCGTGTTTCTGCAACAGTCGGGCGAGCGCGTAGAGGTATTTCGCGCGGGCATGGCAGGAGAGCTTGGACCACTTGGGGAAGGCTTTCGCCGCGGCCGCGACCGCGGCGCCGACGTCCTCGGCCGTGCCTTGCGTGATCTGCGCCAGCTCCGCGCCGGTGGCGGGGTTTCTCGTGGCGAAGGTTTCGGCGGGGCGCGTGAAGCCGCCGTCGATGAAATGGCCGAAGGCCGGACCGCGGGTGGCGATCCAGTCCAGCGCCTCGGCGGCGCGTTCGGGGGCGGGGCCGTAGTCCATCGTCTCGAAGATCCTGGCTGTGGTCATGGTCCGTGTCCTTCGCCGCGGCAGCGGAAAACTCGAGTTTTCCGCGCCGAAAAACTGCAGTTTTTCGAGCCGTTTTCCTGTAGGGAAACGCGCCCGGTCCTCATGCCATCGGATGCCGCCAGCCCGCCGAATAGGCGCCGGTGACATGGTGTTCAAGCTGCCGTTCGATATCGCCCAGAAGCGATGAGGCCCCGAAACGGAACAGGTCGGGCCGAAGCCAATCGTCGCCCAGTTCCTCTTTCATCAGGCTCAGGTAGACCAGCGCATCCTTGGCCTTGGAGATGCCGCCCGCGGGCTTGTAGCCGATCTTGATGCCGGTCGCGGCTTCATAGGCGCGGATCGCCCGGATCATCGTCAGCGAAACCGGCAGCGTGGCGTTCACGCTCTCCTTGCCGGTCGAGGTCTTGATGAAATCCGCCCCCGCCATCATGCAGACCAGCGAGGCGCGCGCGACGTTGCGCAGCGTGCCAAGCTCGCCCGTGGCAAGGATCGCCTTCACATGCGCCTCGCCGCAGGCGGCGCGGAACTCGCGCATCTCGTCGTAAAGCGCCTGCCAGTTGCCGGTCAGCACGTGACGGCGGGAGATGACGATGTCGATCTCGGCGGCCCCGGCCTTCACGCTTTCCTCGATCTCCTTCACGCGCAGCGCGTAGGGCGACAGGCCCGCGGGAAAGCCGGTGGAAACGGCAGCGACCGGGATGCCGGAGCCTTCCAGCGCCTCGACCGCGGTCGGCACCATCTCGTGATAGACGCAGACCGCCCCCGTGGTCAGGCCGGGCAGCCCGAGCGCCTCCAGCAGATCGGCGCGCACCGGCTGGCGCGCCTTGGCGCAGAGGCGGCGGACGCGGCCCGGCGTGTCGTCGCCCGCCAGCGTCGTGAGGTCGATCAACGTGATCGCGCGGGCGAGCCAGGCGGCCTGAAACTCTTTCTTCACCGTGCGGCGGCCGGGCAGGGTGGCCGCACGCCGCTCGATGGCCGAGGTGTTCGCCTGCACCCGCGCCACCCAGTCGAGGTCCAGCGGCATCCCCGGATTGCGGGGCCTGTGAAGCTGCGGCAGATGGCCGGGCGCGGCGGCGGAATGGGGCGCGGTCATGGCGGTGTCGGCGGTCTGGGACATGGCGCGAACCGTGTCACGCGGCCATGGCCTTGGCAAGCGAGACCCGGCGGCAGGATTGTCCCCGTGACAGCGCCGGGCGAAGCGGCTAACAGGGCGGCGTTCTGCCAAGGGGGCCCTGCCGATGCCGTTCGACCGTTCCATCAAGATCGCGCCGTCGATCCTGTCCGCCGATTTCGCCAATTTCGGGGCCGAGATCCGCGCCATCGAGGCGCAGGGCGCCGATTGGGTTCATGTCGACGTGATGGACGGGCATTTCGTGCCCAACCTGACCTTCGGCCCGATGGCGGTGAAGGCCTTTCGCCCGCATGTGAAGACGGTGATGGATGTTCACCTGATGATCGCGCCGGTCGACCCCTATATCGACGCCTATGCCGAGGCCGGGGCCGATGTGCTGACCGCCCATGTCGAGGCCGGGCCGCATATCCACCGCACGCTGCAGGCGATCCGCGGCGCGGGCATGAAGGCGGGCGTCGCGCTCAACCCCGGCACGCCCGCCGAGGCGGTGGCGCATCTGCTCGACCTGGCGGATCTGGTCTGCGTGATGACGGTGAACCCCGGTTTCGGCGGGCAGAAGTTCATCGACATGACGTCCAAGGTGCGCGCCCTGCGCGCGATGATCGGCGACCGCCCGGTGCATATCGAGATCGACGGCGGCGTCGACCCGGTCACCGCGCCGCTGGTGGCCGCGGCCGGGGCCGACGTGCTGGTCGCGGGCTCGGCCGTGTTCAAGGGCGGCTCGGTCGACGCGCCCGAGGTCTATGGCCGCAACATCGAGGCGATCCGGGCGGCGGCGGCCGCCTGACCCTGCAGGCTCAGGGCCGCACCAGCCGGGTGGTGTCGATCCCGAGCGGGTCGGACAGGTCGACCAGGCTGTCATGGAGCAGCTGCAGCGCATAGGCCGGGTTGTGGACCCATGCGCCCGCATCCTTGGCGACCACCTGGTAGTTGTAGGCCGCCCCGAGAAGCCGCGGCGTCCAGCTCGCGTAGCGGTTGGGAAAGACGGCCTCGGCCTCGGACAGGGTGCCGTCGCCGTCGCTGTCGGTGAAGAAATAGGGAAAGCTGCCCGAGGCATAGCCGATGGGCGTGCCGACGACCTCGCGGGCGTAGGCCTCGATGGCGTCCCCCAGCCGTGCATGAAGCCCCGCGATTTCGTCGCGGATGCCGCCGTCGCTGCGCCCGTCGCCGTCGAAATCGGCGTGGCGCGTGCGGATCGCGGTGATGTCCTCGACCCCCTGATGACAGGCGACACAGCCCTCGGTGGCCACCTCGCCGCTGTGCGGCTCGTGGCAGGCGACACAGGTGCCCGCGCTGGGCACATGGGCGAAGCGGCCCGCGTAGCTGCGCCCCGCGTAGTGGTAGCCGGTGTCGACGAGGTCGCCCGCGCTGACACCGGCCGCGACGCCGTAATGCACGTTGATGAAACGCAGGGTTTCGGCCACCGTATCCGGCCCCAGACCCTCCACGGCGCTCTCGACGGTGCCGGAATGGGTGCGCCCCTGGTGGCAGGCGGTGCAGGTGGCCGACGGACCGAGCCCGGTCAGCGTGATCCCCGAGGGGAAGGGCACGTCCTGCAGCGCCTCGGCTTCGCCGACATGGCACGAGACGCAGCCGATCGCGGTGTTGATCGTCGCCGGATGCTCGACCGAGAGCGCCGCGGTGCCATCCGCGCCCAGCCAGTCGAGGAACCCGGTCTCCGAATGGCAGGCCGCGCAGGCCGGGGGCACCTCGCCCTCCGCGTTCCAATGGGTGTAGGAGGGCGCGCGGTAATCGCCATGCGGCCCGGCAAGCCAGGCTTCGGTGATCGCGGACAGGTCATGGCCCTGCGCTTGCGCGCCCGGCGCGAGCGCCCATCCAAGCATGAGCGACAGGCAGACGATGCGGGACAGCGTGCGCGGCATCGGGGCACCCCCTTGGGACATCCTTGTCGGTGAAAGGGTAGAACGGGCCCTGGCCCGCTTCCTTGACACGGATCAAAGCCCGCCCGGCCCCGTGCTGCCACGGCTGAGGGGCCATCACCCGAGGACCATTCGATGAAAGCGCCCGATCCCGAGGACGACGCAGCGGTTCGAACGCGGGGCCTGCGCCTGGCCCCCCCCACTCCCCCGCGCGCCCTCGGGCCGCTCTATGTGCTGGCCTGCGCCGCGCCGCTGATCCTTGCCGTCACGCGCAGCGCCGCCCCGGCCGCGACATGGGAGATCGCAGCGGCCGCGCTGGGCATGGTGGGCCTTGCGGCGATGGCGGTGCAGGCCGTGACCTCGGGGCGGTTCGAGCTGGTCTCGGGTCGCATCGGCATCGACCGGGTCATGTCCTTTCACAAGATCGCCGCCTGGTGGGTCTTGCTGGCGCTGCTGCTGCATCCGCTCATCTACGTGCTGCCCACCTGGCTGGCGGCCCCCGGCCTCGCGTGGGAGCGGCTTCGGGCCTATCTCACGCTGCCGCATTATCGAAGCGGGGTGATCGCGCTGGCCGCCCTGGCGGTGCTGGTTCCGGCCTCGGCGCTGCGCGAGCGGTTGCCGCTGCGCTACGAGCTCTGGCGCGGCGCGCATGTGGTCCTGTCGGTCCTCGCGCTCGGCGCGGGCCTGCATCACGCGATCACCGTGGGGCGCTTCGGCATGGTCGGGGGCATGCCCCTCCTGTGGTGGGCTGTCGGGGGCGCGGTGCTTGCGGTCCTTTCGGTGCTCTACGGCTGGCGCTGGGCGCGGCTGCACCGGAGGGCGTGGCGGCTGGCCTCGGTCACGCGGCATCCGGGCCGCATGTGGGAGCTGGACATCCAGCCCGCTCCCGGCACGCCCGAACTGGCCTACACGGCGGGTCAATTCGTCTGGATGACCGAGGGCGCGCGGCGCTTCCCGTTGTTCGATCACCCGTTTTCCATCGCGGGCAGCCCGGCCCGCCCCGGCCTGCGCCTGATCGTCAAGCAGGCGGGGGATTTCACCGACCGGATCGGCAGCCTGCCCCCCGGCACACCGATCGGGATCGACGGACCCTACGGCGATTTCACCCTCGAGGCGCATCCCGCCGACGCGGTCCTGCTGATCGCGGGCGGCGTGGGGATCGCGCCGATCATGGGGCTTCTGCGCGATCTGGTCGCGCGCGGCGACCGGCGGCCCGTGCGGCTGGCCTATGCGGCGGGAAACCCCGCCAATTTCGCCTGCCTGCCCGAGATCGAGGCCGCTCGCGCGACGCTCGACCTCGAGGTGCTGCTGGTCAGCGAGCAGGACGCGGCCGGCTGGCGGGGCGAGGTCGGGCGGCTCGATCATGGCCGCTTGGCGCAGCTGGTGCAGGGGCTGGACCCGGCGCGGGTGGTCGCGCTGATCTGCGGGCCGGGCGCGATGGTCACCGCGGTGTCGGACGGGTTGCTGGCGCTCGGCCTGCCGATGGAGCGGGTGATCTACGAACGCTTCGACTATGCCGGCGGCACCTCGCGGATCGACCGGCGCAGGCGGCGGCGCGTGATGGCGCTGGGCGGGGCTGTCGCCCTGGTCATCGCGCTCTTCGTGGCCGTCATGGCCTGAGGCCGTGGCCGGTCATGCGCCCTTGCCTTGGAGCCGCGCGTGAAGCGGCGGCCCCTCGAACAGCGGCGCGACATAGCCGAACCGCTCTTCGAACCCGGCTTCGGCGCGCCAGTCGGGCACCTTCTTCCAGCGGTCCGTCACCTCGACACGGCTGTCGTTGAGGTGGTGGACCGAGCGCAGGAACATCGGTTGCGTCCCGTCCGTCGTGACCCCGACCTTGTTCGGCTCGTTGCGGTGGTCGATGGAATGGATCGACCGGTCGCTGTTGCCCAGCATGGTCAGCCCGAGGTTGATCAGCTTGTAGCGGTGCCGATACAGCTCGGTCGGCCCGTCGGAATGCACCAACCCGTAGCCGAAAGGGAAGGACAGGAAATGCCGCGCCGCGAGGTCGGGCAGGTGCCCGGCCGCCTCGGTTTCGGCGATCTTGTGGCGCAGGATCTCCATGAAATCGGCCGAGAGGCCGTCATCGTCATCCAGCACGACCTGCGCGATGCGCCGGTCGCCATAGGCCTGTTGCAGGTGGATGCGGTGAAACTTGCGGGCGCGCCCCTCGGGGCGGGGGTCGATGGTGACCCGCTCCGGCCCCAGCGCGCCGACAGAGATTTCGTGCAGCCGCTCGAGCGCCCATCCCGGCATCCGGTCGCTGGTCAGCACATGCAGGTGGAACCCCGGATCGGTCTGGGCCGCGAGAGAGGCCAGCGCCACGGTCTCGAACAGCACGAGCCGCCCGGTCAGGCGGCTTTCCTCGAACAGAAGCTCGGGGTTGCGCGAGGGGTCGCTTTTCCAGCCGGAGAGCCCGAGGAACGAGAAACGGGTGGTGACGGAAATCGGAACGTCCGGGGTCATGGCACTGGCAACGGGTCTACTGGCGTTTCCCCGGTTCTAGAGCATGTGACCCGAAAGGGGCACCCCCGCCGCCGGTCGGAGGCGCGGGGGTTGCACGGGAACAACGCCGCCGTTCCCTGCCGCGCCCCGCCCGCCCCGCCGCGTCCTCCGCGCGGCGGGGCGGGCGGCCTGGCTCACCCGGCGGTCGGACCTGCGTCCAGCACGTCCTCGAGCGTGCGCAGCCCGGTGCGGGGGGCCTGCACCAGCACGGCCATGTTGCCCGGCTTGTGCTCGTTGCGCAGCATCTTCATGTGCGCTTCGGGCAGCTCCGCCCAGGGGAACACCTCGGACATGCAGGGATCGAGACGGCGTTCGACCATCAGCTTGTTGGCCGAGGCCGCCTGTTTCAGATGCGCGAAATGCGAGCCTTGCAGGCGCTTTTGGTGCATCCACATGTAACGCACGTCGAAGGTGCAGTTGAAGCCGGTGGTCCCTGCGCAGATCACGACCATGCCGCCCTTCTTGCAGACCAGCGTGGAGACCGGGAAGGTCGACTCGCCGGGGTGTTCGAAGACCATGTCGACATTCACGCCCTTTCCGGTGATGTCCCAGATCGCCTTGCCGAACTTGCGGGCTTCGGTGAACCATTCCTTGTACTCGGGGCTGCCGACCTTGGGCAGTTGGCCCCAGCAGTTGAAATCCTTGCGGTTGATGACGCCCTTGGCGCCAAGGCCCATGACGTAATCGCGCTTGGTCTCGTCCGAGATCACGGCGATGGCATTGGCGCCCGCCGTGTTGGCAAGCTGGATCGCGTAGACCCCGAGACCGCCCGACGCGCCCCAGATCAGCACGTTCTGACCCGGCTTCAGCTCGTGGGGGTGGTGGCCGAAGAGCATCCGGTAGGCGGTGGCCAGCGTCAGCGTGTAGCAGGCGCTTTCTTCCCAGGTCAGGTGCTTGGGGCGCGGCATGAGCTGCTGCGCCTGCACGCGGGTGAACTGGGAAAACGCGCCGTCCGCGGTTTCGTAGCCCCAGATCCGCTGGGTGGGCGAGAACATCGGGTCGCCGCCGTTGCATTCCTCGTCATTGCCGTCGTCCTGGTTGCAGTGGACCACGACCTCGTCGCCGACCTTCCAGTTCTTCACCTTGTCTCCCACGGCCCAGACAATGCCGGCCGCGTCGGAGCCGACGATCTGGTAGGGGTCGCCCGGATGGCTGTCGAAATAGCTGATCGGCTGGCCCAGACCTGCCCAGACGCCGTTGTAATTCACGCCCGCGGCCATCACGAGGACGAGAACCTCGTTGGAATCGATCTTCCAGGTGTCCACCATCTCGACCTCGAAGGCCTGTTTCGGCTCGCCATGGCGTTCCTTGCGGATGGTCCAGGCATACATCTTTTGCGGGACATGCCCGAGGGGCGGGATCTCGCCCATCTCGTAGAGGTCCTTTTTCGGCGCATCGTAACTGGCGATCGCGGGGTTCGCGTCAAGGGCCATGGGCATGTCTCCGTTCCTTTGCCGATGCCGCAATGCGGAATCAAATTGCTGCTACCGCGAGAGATATCGGCGAGCACGCAACAAAGCAAACAGTAAAATGCCGGTTTGTGAAATATTATGTCGCAGTCGAAATCGCTTCGGTAGGGCCGGTGGCTGTCTGGCCGGTCTTGTCGCGCAGCAGATGCGCAACCGATGCGGCGTAGAACTCCACGAGGTCTAGGCCGCTGTCGGGCAGGCTCAGCCGGTCGCCTTCGCGGGTCAGAAGGCGGCGCTCGATCAGGGCGCGCAGGCCCGCCTCGACGGTATAGGCGATGTCGTCGCGCGGAATGTGGAGGGTGACGCCGCGCGCCTGCGCCTCGGCGATCCGGCGGCGCAGCAGCGCCTCGATGGCCACCACCGACCGCACCCCTTCGCCGAGTGCATGGGCCACCAGCGGCACGGGCGTCACCGGCATGACATCGGCGATCCGGCCCATCAGCTCGGCGGCCAGCGCGCGGGTCGGCTCCGCGTGCCCTTCGGCCAGGAACCCGCCCAGGTCGAGCGGGTCGCCGAAGCTGACCGCGGCATAGCCGTAGCGGTGGAACCGGCCCGTCAGCCGCAGCCAGAGCTGCCGGCGCAGGTAGCGGTAGATCGGCCTGAGCGAAAAGCGGAAGCGGCGCGTGCCCTTCTGGTGGGCGTCCAGAAGGTTGCGGTCCTCCATCACGCGGTCGTAGTTGATCGCCACGGGCACGAAGACCACGTCGCGCGACCGCCCCGGCCGGAACCCGTCGAGGATGTAGGAGAACAGGCCGAGCTTGGGCCGGCCCAGCTGCCCGGTGCGGCTGAGGCCACCTTCGGGAAACACGGCCTGGGTCACGCCCGCCTCGGTCGCCATCTGCACATAGCGCGCCAGCACCTTGCGGTAGAGCGCGTTGTTGTGGCGGCGGCGGATGAAATAGCCCCCCATCGCGCGCACCAGTTGCCTGAGCGGCCAGACCCGCGCCCATTCGCCCACCGCGTAGGCCAGCGCCGAGCGTTCGGCGACCAGCCAGGTGACCAGCACGTAATCCATGTTGGAGCGGTGGTTCATCACGAAGATGACGGTGGCGTCTTCCGGGATTGCCTCGAGCGCGGGATCGTTGGCGCGGGCCAGCCGCACACGGTAGAGCGATTGGCTCAGGATGCGGGCGGCGCGGATGGCGAAGCCGAAATAGGTGAAGGCGGAAAAGCCCGGAACGATCTCGCGCGCGTAGCGTTCAGCCTTCTGAAAGGCGACGTCCTCGCGGATGCGGTTGTCGCGGGCGTGGTCGGCGATGGCCTGCGCGACCTCGGGATCGTAGATCAGGCGGCGGATCGTGTCGGTGCGCCGCGCCAGCTTGAAGGGCTGGATCGGGCGCTTGAGCCGCTTGTTCAGCTCGTCCACCGCCCGTTCGAGGCGACGGCGCAGGAACCAGCGCACCGAGGGAAACAGGAAATGCGACGCGAAGGTCACCCCCGCGAAGAGCAGGATCAGCGCGAAAAGCCAGAGCGGCAGGGTAACAGGGGCGGTCATGACTGGCGGAACGTCGCAGGTTTGCGGCGCAGGGGCAATGCGGCAGGGCGGTCAGGCGACGCGGCAGGCTTGCCTCGCGCGTCGCAAATCGCATCCGATGCGGCGTTGCAGCAAATGCGCTGCGTTGCAGCGCGTGGGACGGGTGGAAGACCGCGAGACCGCCAGACAAGGAGCTGTCGCCATGCTGAACGTGCTGTCCGGTGTCTGGGCGCTGATGCTCGGGATCATCCTGATCATGCTGGGCAACGGCATGCATTTCACCCTGATCGGCCTGCGCGGCGGGATCGAGGGCTTCTCGGCGGCGGAACTGGCGGTCGTGACCTCGGGCTATTTCCTCGGCTTCCTGTCGGGCGCGCGGCTGACGCCGGTGCTGATCCAGCGCGTCGGTCATGTCCGCGTCTTCGCGGCGCTGGGAAGTTTCATGTCGGCGGGCCTGATCGCCTTCACGCTTCTTGCCGAGCCCTGGGCCTGGACGATCATGCGGGTTCTGATCGGCTTTTGCATGTCGGGCATCTATGTCGTGGCGGAAAGCTGGCTCAACAATGCCTCGACCAACGAGACGCGCGGCAAGGTGCTGTCGGCCTACATGATCGCGCAGACGCTGGGCATCATCGGGGCGCAGGGTCTGCTGACGCTGGGCGATGCCGCCAATTCGGCGCTGTTCATCGGGGCCTCGATCCTCGTCTCGATCTCCTTCGCGCCGATCCTTTTGTCGGTGACACCCGCCCCCGCGGTCGAGGTGGCGCGGCCGATGTCGCTGATCGCGCTCTTCCGCGGCTCGCCGCTGGGGACGGTGGGCATTTTCCTGCTGGGCGGGGTCTATGCCACGCAATCGGGGATGGGGGCTGTCTTCGGCAGCGAGATCGCGCTGTCGGCGTCCGAGATCGCGCTCTTCGTGGCGATGCTGTTCGCGGGCGCCTTGATCTTCCAGTACCCGATCGGCTGGCTTTCGGACCGGCTGGACCGGCGGCAGGTCATCTTCGGCACGGCGGTGATGGGTGCGGTGGCCTGCGGATTGGGCTGGCTGGCGGGAAGCGGCGCGGGCTGGGCCGGGGGCCTTGGCCTCTGGCCGCTGATGGGGGCGGCGCTGCTGGCCGGCGGCATGACCACGCCGCTTTATGCGCTGTTGCTGGCCTACACCAACGACTTCCTGCCGGCCGAGGACATGGCGGCGGCCTCGGGCGGGCTGGTGTTCACCTTCGGGCTGGGCGCAATCCTCGGGCCGCTTGCGACGGGCTGGGCGATGGACGCGTTCGGGGCCTATGCCTTCTGGCTGGTGCTGTCCGCCACCTTCGCGGCGATGGCGCTTTACGCACTTTACCGCATGACGCAGCGCCCCGCCGTGATGATGACCGAGGAGACCGACAGCTACCTCGGCGTCCTGCCCACGGCGACAGTCGTCGCGGTGGAGGCGGCGGGCGTCTGGGCCGCCGAACAGGCCGAGGCGGAGCGCGCCGAGGACGAGGCCGAAGGTCAGCCGGCCTGAGCGGTCAGAGCGTCATGTGCCGCGCCCGCGCGCCGCGCTCGATGGCGGCGGCGTGCAGGCGGTCGATGTCGAGCGTGTGGCGCAGCTCTTCGAGAAAGCGCAGTTCGGGCTGGGCCAGCGTGCCGTCGGCGGCGGCCACGTCGCAGCAGATCGCGTAGGCCGTCTCGAACAGCTTTTCGGGCAGCGCCTCGGTCACCAGACCAAAGAGCGCGTCCAGCCCGTCCTCTTCCTCGAAGAGATCAAAGACCGTGGTTGCGACCTGCCGCATCCGGTCGGCGTCGTAATCGCCGAACACGGGCAGGTGGTTCACGATCTGCTCGATCTTCACCAGTTCCGCGGTGCGGATCGCCTCGTCAGACACGGAGACGGCCACCATCACGGCGACGAGGGCGTCTTGCGGGCTGATCTCGGACATGGGCGTGCTCCTTCGGCGGTTGCGGGGTATTTATTGACCTTGCCGCGCCCGCACAATAGGGCGAGGGCGCGCGGGCAATCGGGCCCGCCTTCGATACGGGACCGACAGCGATGACCACCCTCCGCGATGCCGCGATGACCTCCAAGGCCTGGCCCTTCGAAGAGGCGCGGGCGGTGTTGAAACGCTATGAAAACGCGCCGCCGGAGAAGGGGTATGTCCTGTTCGAGACGGGCTATGGCCCCTCGGGCCTGCCGCATATCGGGACCTTCGGCGAAGTTCTGCGCACGACGATGATCCGCCGCGCCTTCGAGGTGATCTCGGATATCCCGACGCGGCTGATCTGTTTCTCCGACGACCTCGACGGGATGCGCAAGGCGCCCGGCAACGTCCCCAACCAGGACGAGCTGCGCACGCATCTGCAAAAGCCGCTGACCAGCGTGCCGGACCCGTTCGGCGAGTATGAGAGCTTCGGCCATCACAACAACGCGATGCTGCGGCGGTTCCTCGACACCTTCGGGTTCGAGTACGAGTTCTACTCGGCCACCGAGTTCTACCGCTCGGGCCAGTTCGACGAGGTGCTCAAGCGCGCCTGCGAACGCTATGACGCGATCATGAAGGTGATGCTGAAATCGCTCCGCGACGAGCGGAAGCAGACCTATTCGATCTTCCTGCCGATCCACCCCGAGACGGGGCGCGTCCTGTATGTGCCCATGAAGGAGGTGAACGCGACCGACCACACGATCACCTTCGACGACGAGGACGGGCGCGAGTGGACGCTGCCGGTGACGGGCGGCAACGTGAAGCTGCAGTGGAAGCCCGATTTCGGCGCGCGCTGGGCCGCGCTGGGCGTCGATTTCGAGATGTATGGCAAGGATCACTCGACCAACACGCCGATCTATGACGCGATCTGCGAGATCCTCGGCCAGCCCGCGCCGCATCACTTCACCTACGAGCTGTTCCTCGACGAGAACGGGCAGAAGATCTCCAAATCGAGCGGAAACGGCATCTCGATCGACGAGTGGCTGAGCTACGCCTCGACCGAGAGCCTGTCGTATTTCATGTTCGGCAAGCCCAAGACCGCCAAGCGGCTCTACTTCGATGTCATCCCCAAGGCGGTGGACGAATACCACCAGCAGCTGCGCGCCTATCCGGGCCAGACCGTCGAGCAGCAGCTGGCCAACCCGGTCTATCACATCCACAACGGCGACGTGCCCGAAAGCACGATGGTGGTGCCCTTTGCGATGCTTCTGAACCTCGCCAGCGTGTCCGGCGCCGAGGAGAAGGAGAAGCTTTGGGGCTTCATCCGCCGCTACGCGCCCGAGGCCTCGCCCGAGGGGAACCCCGATCTCGACCAGGCGGCCGGCTTTGCCATCCGGTATTATCACGATTTCGTGAAGCCCACGCGGGTGTTCCGGCTGCCGACCGAGCAGGAGGCGGCGGCGATGCGCGAGCTGCATGACTGCCTTGGCGATGCGGACAAGGCGCTCGACGTCATCGCGCGCAAGAACGTGCAGGAGGGGGTCGAGGCCGATCTTCCGGCGGTCGACTGGCAGGATGACGAGTTCCTGCAATCCATCGTCTTCGCCATTGGAAAAACCCACGGTTTCGAGCCGTTGCGCGCATGGTTCTCGGGGCTTTACGAGGTGCTTCTGGGGGCCAGCCAGGGCCCGCGCTTCGGCGGGTTCATCGCGCTTTACGGCATCGAGGAGACCCGCGCCCTGATCGCGCAGGGGCTGGCGGGCGAGCTGGCCGCGTGATGCGCGGTGGGCATTCTTGCCCACCTTTGTGCAGCGTGGGCAGGCGTGCCAAACCTGTGACCGCCCCCGCAAGGGCGTGAAACCTTGCGTGGGGGCGCTACGTGGTTGGGGGAGGATTACCGACCCGGAGGCCCACCATGCTGCGCATCCTGCTTGCCGCCCTTGCCCTGACCTTCGCCGCCCTCACCGCCGGGGCGCAGGAGGTCGTCGCCCCCAACCCCGACATCGAGGCCACGATCCAGGGCCAGTTCGACGCGTTCCGCGCGGGCGACGTGTCCGAGGCCTGGACCTATGCCAGCCCGAACATCCAGGGCCTGTTCCGCACCGAGGAGAATTTCGCCCGCATGGTCGAACAGGGCTATCCGATGGTCTGGAACCCCGGCGAGGTCGATTTCATCGACCTGCAAAGCCTGGGCGGGCTGCTGGTGCAACGGGTGCAGGTGATCGACGCGCAGGGCAACGCCCATTACCTCGGTTACGCCATGGTCGAGACCGATGCCGGATGGCGGATCAACGGGGTTCAGGTGCTGCGCGCGCCCGATCTGGGCGTGTGATCCCGGCGATCCGCCCGGTGGCCAGCTCCGCGTTAACCCGGTGTTAACCCCTGTCGGCTAGAACCGGTGCGACCTTCGGTTGAAAACCGGCCGGGGTGCTTCTTCAGACATTGCTTTCAACAACTGAGGGGTCCGTGACGGGGCGCCTCGGTTGCCCCTGTTCCGGCCCGGCAACATGAGCGCGCGCGGGTGCCTCCGGCGCGGAAAGGGGTATGACATGAACCAGGTGATCACCGACGGTCTGGTGCTGATGCCGCCGCCGTTTTCGGACGGTCTGGGCGTCTGGTCGCGGCAGGACGGCACGCCGGGCAGCGACACATGGGCCAGCGCGGCCAATGCCGGGCTTGTCGCGGCGGATGCGGATTTCGGCAGCTGCCTCGAGATCCTGAAGACCGAGGGCACGACGCGCCTGCGCTACATGGGCCAGACGCCGATCGTTCCGGGCCTTTACCTGAGGGTCTCGGCGCGGGTGAAGGTGCTGTCGGGCAACCTGCCGACGGTGCGCATCGCGGCCTTCGCGGCCAATGCCGCGGGGCAGAACCTGGGCGGCGTGGTGCAGACCGGGCCCGCGACCACGCTGACCGCCTACGGCGAGGTGGTGACCGTCTCGGCGATCATCGGCACCGGGGCGCGGGGGGGCGTGACGATGCCCTGGGGCACCGGGGCGGCTTACGGGCACATGGGGCTCGACCTGACCGGGCCGAACGGCGGCCAGGTGCGGATCGAGAGCATCGCGGTCGAAGATGTTACCAGCGCCTTCCTGCGCAAGATGATGGACTGGGTCGACGTCAAGGATTTCGGCGCGGTGGGGGACGGCGTCACCGACGACCGCGCGGCCTTCGTCGCCGCCGATCAGGCCGCCGCCGGGCGCGAGGTCATGGTGCCCGCGGGCGTCTATTTCATCGGCTCCAGCCTGACGATGATGAACCCCGTCCGTTTCGAAGGGCGGCTCGTGATGCCCGAGGACGCCCGCCTTGCGCTGAACGCGACGTTCGATCTCAAGGGCTATTCCGAAGCCTTCGGCGACGAGGTGATGGGCCTGAAGAAGGGCATCCAGCAGCTGTTCAACCAATCCGACCACGAGGGCTTCGACCTGTGCGGGCGGCGCGTGATCCTCGATGCGCCGATCGACGTGCAGGCGGTCGTCGGCAACCGCAACACCTATGCCAACCGCCGCGTGCTCAGGAACGGACAACTGGCGGCGGGGTCTTCGACCGCGTGGAACGACGAGGTGCATACGCGGACCGGCACATGGTCCGCCTCGGACCCGCGGCGGATCACCGGCCTGTCGAACGTGGCGAGCATTCCGCTGGGGGCGCTCGTCACCGCGGGGCAAGGCGTGGGGCGCGAGATCTATGTCACGTCCAAGGACGTGGCGGGCGGGCGCGTGACGCTCTCGGGCGCGCTGCACGGGGCGCCGGTGACCCAGGGCTACACCTTCACCCGGTTCCAGTACCTGCTCGATTTCATCGGATGGCAGAACCTGCAACGCTTCGTCATCTCGGATATCGAGTTTCTCTGCGCGGGCACCTGTTCGGGCCTCAACCTGCCGCTGGACGGGCTGGTGTTCCAGATCCAGGACTGTTTCTTCACCGGCCCCAAGGACCGCGGCATCACCTCGGCCGGCGAGGGGTGCCAGGGCATGCAGATCGACCGCTGCCAGTTCCTGTCCAACGAACAGGGCACCGATGCGCCCCTGCGCACAAGCATCGCCTTCAACTCCAACTGCTCCGACATCAAGGTCCGCGACAACCGCGCCGTGAAGTTCCGTCATTTCGGCGTCATCGCGGGGACGGGCAACATCCTGTCGGGCAACCACTTCTTCCAGGGCGACGGGGTGACGGACGGGCCGCGGACGGCGGGGCTGGTGATCTGCGACAGCAATGCCAAGACCACCTTCGAAGGCAATTACGTCGACAATTGCTACGTCGAATGGGGCAACGAGCGTGACCCGGAACCGGATTTCAACGGCGGGTTGTCGTTCCATGGCCTCAGCCTCGACGGCAACATCTTCTTCGCAACCGGCAGCGCGCCCTGGATGAACTTCATCCTGATCAAGCCCTATGGCTCGGGGCATTTCATCAACGGGCTGACGGTGACCGACAACCTGTTCAAGAAGACCAGCGGCCCGCAGCTGCTGGCGGTCGAGGGGGTGGACACCACCTTTGCCACGCTGAACCTCGGGCGGACGTCGGACCTTCTGTTCACCGGGAACACCTATCACGGCATCGTCAAGCGCACCGAGAACCCGGTGACCGTGCGCCATGTCGAGGGGACGGCGAGCAGCACCTGGAACGTGGACCTGTCCGACGTCGCCCCCTTCGGATCCGCGGTGCGGGGGGGCGTGTCGTTCCTTGCCGAGGGGCCTTTGAAGAGCAGCTCCAACTTCACCGTCTATCTCACGCCCTATGCCGAGCCGGGGCAGGGCGCGGGGGGGCGGACGCTGCAGATGAAATGGCAACAGCCGGTGCGCGGCACGGCGCAGATCACGGCGCGGTTCGACGTCTGACCGCCGTCGCGCCTGCGACGCTCCGACCCGCCCCCGGTTCCGGGGGCGGGCTTTTCCTTGGGCAAGGGGCGCGCTACCTGCGCCGCAGGAAAGGCCCGCCGATGACCCTGTTGCCCGTCGAGAACGTCCAGGATTACCCCCGCCCGCCGCGGCTGGAGCGGGTGGAGGCCGTGCTCAAGGTCGTCTTCGCCGGCGTGCCCATCGCCGAGACCGAGCCGGGCAGCGCCTGGCGCGTGCTCGAGACGCACCACGCCCCCACCTACTACCTGCCGCCCGAGGCGGTGCTGTCGGCGGCGCTGGTCCCCTCCGCGCGCGAGACCTTTTGCGAATGGAAGGGGCGGGCGGCCTATTTCGATCTCGTCCTGAACGGGCGGCGGTCGCGCAACGCGGCCTGGAGCTACCCCGCGCCGACCGCGCGCTTCGAGGCGATCAGGGATCACCTCGCCTTCTACGCGACCTCGGTCGACGCGGCCTGGGTGGGCGATATCAAGGTCGTGCCGCAGCCCGGCGATTTCTACGGCGGCTGGGTCACGCCGAACCTGACCGGGCGGATCAAGGGCGCAGCTGGCACGCTGCATTGGTAGGGCATTGGTAGCCGGTCAGGGCGCGGCGGGCAGCGACGCGGGATCGACGAGGCGGGCAAGCTCCGCCCATGTCTTCGGGTCGTGCAGGGTCCAGACGCCGCCGCCCACCGTGTAGCCATAGGTGACCGTCCCGCCCTCGCGCAGGGCATAGGTCACCTCGGCCCCCGTCGTGGTCAGGGTCGCCACCTCCTCCCGCGTCCAGAGCGCGGTGCCGTTCTGCCTGAGCGCCCAGATGCCGCGGTCGGTCGCGCCGTCGAGCGTGACGGTGTAGCCGCCATCGGCGGCGAAGTCCCATTCCGCCAAGGTGTCGCGCCCGCGCCAGCGCCCTTCGGGCGTGGCGCCGGAGCCGGACAGGCGGTCATGCGCCTCGCCCTCCCAGAGCATCACCGCGCCGCCCGCCTCGAAGCTGACCGGGCTTTCGGGGTCGGCGACATGGTAGCCGCCGCCCGCGTCCACCTCGTAGGTGCGGGGCTCGCCCGGAACGATCCAGATGCCGACGAGGCGCGGATCGACCCCGCCGGTCACGGCATCAGATCCGCGGGAGACAGGCGGTAGGCCTTGCCGAAGCCGCCGTTGAGAAAGCCCGCCACGGGCGCGAAGCGGGTCAGGCCGAAATCGCCGAAGTCATAGTAGAGCGTCGCCTTGGGGTAGAGCGACAGGTAGTGGTCGCGCAGGCCTGCCTTGTCCGCGGGTTCGGCGCGGGCCTGCAGCGTGAGGCGGGGATGCGTGAGCGGGTCGCCCCGCGCGCCCGGCTCTCCGATCAGCAGCGAGCAGGCGGGATGCGCGGCCAGCGCCGCCGTGTGCGACGACAGCGTCGAGATGAGCGTAAGCGGCGCACCGTCCGGGCCGGGGACCAGCGCGATGCGCGTGACCATGGGTGCGCCCGTCTCGCGGTCGGTCACCCCCAGAGCGGCAAAGCGCGCCCCGGCGATCAGGTCACGCGCCAGCGCGCGGGCCTCGTCATCCGTGGGGCGGATCGGATCTGTCTTTCGCTCGGTCATGGCCTTGAGCCTAGCGGCGGTTCGGGAACTGTGCCAGAAGAACCGCGTGTGCGCGGCGCTGTCCGCCCGGCCCGGTCAAGCGTGGCCGGTTGGCAACGCCGCGCCGCATTCTTCGATGGACAGGGTCAACGACGCCCCGGGCCGCCTTGCACATGGCAGGGCCGCGGGGCAGCCTGTGCCTTCGCCACGACCACGGGGGGAAATGTCATGGCCCTTGTTCCGCCGCTCGGTGAAGCCGAGATCGAGCCGGACCTGCGCGAGCATGTGCAGTTCTTCAAGGGACCGTTGGGGGTGATCCCCAACTCGGTCCGCACCATGGCGCATCGCGCCCCGATCGCGCGCGCCTTCACCGATCTGAACGTCGCGGTGATGACCGATTACGGCGCGGGCGTGACGCCCGAGTTCAAGCGGCTGATCGGCTATGTCTCGAGCTTCGCCTCGGGATGTCTCTATTGCCAGGCGCACATGATCCTCGCCTCGGAACGCTTCAACGCGAGCGAGGCGCGGCTGAACGATGTCTTCGACTTCGAGGCCAGCCCCCATTTCACCGAGGCCGAGAAGGCCGCGCTGGCCTTTGCCCATGCCGCGACGCAGGTGCCGAACGCGGTGACGCCCGAGCTGGGCGAACGGCTGCGGGCGCATTGGGACGAGGGCCAGATCGTCGAGATCATGGGGGTGGTGGCGCTATTCGGCTACCTGAACCGATGGAACGATTCGATGGGCTCGGCGCTGGAGGATCTGCCGCTCTCGAAGGGCGAGCAGCGTCTTGCCGGGGCGACGGGCTGGAGCGTGGGCAAACACCGATGAGCGAACTTGCAGGACAGGTGCGCGAGGCCTTGCGCGCGCGCGGTGAGCCGGTCAGCCGGCTGGGCTATTTCTGCGCGCCCTTCCGGCCCGCCGAGGGGCCGCTTTCGGACCGGGTGATCAAGACCTATCGCGGCGGGCGCGACCCCGAGCTGCTGGAACAGCTGGGCCGCCGCCATGACGCCTATGTCGAGGTGCTGCGCTGGGCCGGTGTGCGGCTGCCGGACACGCGCTTCCTGCTGCTGAACGAGGCGGGCTACATCCAGCCCGTCATCGTGCAGGAGGCGCTGGACGACCACCTGATGATGCGCCCGCAGATCGAGGCGGCCACGCTGCCCGAGGCGCTGGCCATCCTCGAGGCCGCGGCCTCCGGCATCGCCGAGTTCTGGGCACGGGTCGCGCAGCGCCCCGAGCGGATCGGCTATCATCCCTCGATCCGCAACTTCGCCTTTGACGAGGACGGGCCGATCTTCTTCGATACCTTCCCGCCGCTGATCGGCTACTCGCGCGAGCAGATGGGCCGGTTGCTGCTGCGCTTCTCGGAAAGCCGGTTGGTGCGGCGCGTCGGCATGGTGATGCCCGAGCGCATCCGGGGGATACAGGATGAATGGTATTCCCCCGCGGGCACCATCGTGGGGCTGGTCGGCAGCGCGGTGCGGCTGCGCCCCGAGGACGGGCCGGCGATCCTGGACTGGGCACGCGGCTTCGCGGCGGCCCAGCTCAAGCCCGCCCTGCGCGACGAGGTGCTGGCCGAGCTGAACCGCGCGCCGCGCCTGCCCGCCTTCTGGACCGGAATGCGCGGCCTGCTGGGGCTCGAGGGCAAGCCGAATGTCTGAGCCGCCGCGCGCGGAGATGAAGGTCGTGCTGGTCACGCCCGAGATCCCCGGCAACACCGGCAGCGTCGGGCGGACCTGCGTGGCGCTCGACCTCGAACTGATCCTGATCCGGCCCTACGGGTTCGACATCTCGGACAAATCCGTGCGGCGGGCGGGGCTGGATTACTGGCAGCACGTGCGGCTGTCGGAATACGACGACTGGGGCGCGTTCCTGTCCGAGCGTGCGCCGCGGCGCGACCAGCTGTTCTTCTTCGAGGATGACGGCACGGGCGGCACGGTCTACGACCCGGCCTATCCGGCCGACGCCTATCTCGTCTTCGGGCGCGAGACCACGGGCCTGCAGCCCGAGATCCTTGCCGGCCACGCGGACCGCATCTTTCGCCTGCCGATGCGCAGCCCGCATATCCGCTCGCTCAACCTCGCCAATGCGGCGACGGCGGTGATCTACCAGGCGATGCGCGGCTACCTGGCCTGAGCGGTGGCCGTGGGCGGGCAGGCTTGCTAGGCTGGCAGTCAGGAGGATGCCGACATGCCAGCCATCACAGCCGACAGCACCGCCCAGACCGTCATCACCACCTTCGAGACCACGCCCGGCCAATGCGCCGACCTGCTCGACGAATTGCAGTCGGCCTATGCCGAGTTCATCTCGCGCCAGCCCGGTTTCATCGGGGCGGGTCTGCATGTGAACGACGCGCAGACGCGCATCGCCAATTACTCGCAATGGAAGCGGCGCGAGGATTTCCAGGCGATGCTGCGCTCGGACGAGATGCGCGTGCGCAACCGCCGCATCGCGGCGCTGTGCCGGTCCTTCGAGCCGGTGCTTTACGACGTCGTGGCGCATTATGGGGACTGATCCCGACCGGCCCGATCCCCCGCCCGCCGGCACGCTGGAGGAGGAGGTCCGCGCGCTCAGGCAGGAGATGACGCATCTGCGCGAACACCGGATGTTCCTGCTCTACCAGTCGGTGCCGCGGGTGCTGCTGTTCCGCTTCGCCAGCGGGATGGCGGTGGGGCTGGGCACGGTGATCGGGGCGACGGTGTTGTTGTCGCTGATCATCTGGGCGCTCAGCCAGATCGAGTTCATCCCGATCATCGGCGAATGGTCGGTGCGCATCGCCGAGGAAATCCAGGCCCTGACCGGGGCGCAGGAATAGGTCTTTCCTATCGCCGCTTGTGTCGGGCTTCGGGGCGCTTACGTCATGGGGGAACCAAGAAAGGAGCCTCACCATGCAATGCCCGATCGACGGAACCACGCTCGTGATGGCCGACCGGCAGGGGGTCGAGATCGACTATTGCCCGCAATGCCGGGGCGTCTGGCTCGACCGCGGCGAGCTGGACAAGATCATCGAACGCTCGGCCCCGCAGGGCCGCGCGGGTGCGCCGGATGCGGAACCCTATCCCCAGACGCACCACGTTGCGCCCAAGCGCAAGCGGCGCGGGTCGTTCCTCGACGAGATCTTCGATTTCTGAAGCGGGTGCTTCAGATCAGGCGTTCAGCGCGTCCCAGATGCGGGACGGGCTGAACGGCATCTGCGGCGGGGCCTTGCCGGTGGGCCGGAACGCATCGGTGATGGCGTTTATCAGCGCAGCGGGCGCGCCCGTGGTCGCGGCCTCGCCCACGCCCTTGGCCCCCAGCGGATTCATCGGGCTGGGCGTTTCGGAATGCGACAGCGCGAGCGGCGGCAGGTCATCGGCGCGCGGCATGGCGTAATCCATGAAGCTGCCGGTCAGAAGCTGCCCGTCCGCGTCCAGCGCGATGGCCTCGAGCATGGTCTCCCCCACCGCCTGCGCAAAGCCGCCGCGGATCTGGCCCTCGACCTGAACGGGGTTCACCATCACGCCGGTGTCGTCATGGGCATGGGCCCTGATGAGGCGCGGAGTGCCGGTTTCGGGGTCGATCTCGACGAGCGCCGCATAGGCGCCGAAGGCCCAGGCTTGGCCTGCCACCTCGTATTTGCTGTCGGCGGTCACCGGCAGGGGGGCACCGCCCTCGACCATCGCCTTGACCTTGGCGCAGGCCTCCAGAAGGGCGCTGCCGCCGATGGCGGTCGCCCGGCTGCCCACCGCGCCGACCCCTTCGGCCACGGTGCCGGTGTCGCCCGCGTCCAGCGTGACGGCCTCCATCGGCAGGCCGAGCGCATCGGCAGCGATCTGGGAAAAGGCCGTCAGGCGGCCATGGCCCTGCTGCGTGGCCCCCGTGGCGATATGGGCCGTGCCATCGGCGTTCAGCGTGACGCGCGCGTATTCCCAGCCGTTGCCCGACGGATCGACGTAGAAGGCGAGGCCGAGGCCGGCGATGCCGCCTGCGTCCCGGATCGCATCGCGGCGCGCGCGCAGGGCGTCGAGGTCGGCGGCGGCCGCGAAGGCATCCAGCGCGGCGGCGTAATCGCCCGAGTCGAGGCGGTTGCCGGTCGCCGTGTCATGCGGCATCGCGGTGGCGGGGACGAAGTTCTGCTTGCGCAGCTCCAGCGGGTCGCGGCCCGTGACCGCGGCGGCCTCGTCGATCAGCCGCTCGAGGATCACGTTCGCCTCGGGCCGCCCCGCGCCGCGGTAGATGCCGACGGGCGGGGTCGGGTGGCTGTGGACCTGCGTTTCGATGTCGAGCGCCGGGATGTCATAGCCTGTGGGCAGGATGCGCGCGGCGTTGAAGGCGGGCATCAGCGCGGTGGCCGCGATCCAGTTGCCGACCGGCGCGTCGATCCGCGCCTCCAGCGCAAGGAATTTGCCCTCGGCATCCAGCGCCAGCCGCCCGCGCGAGGTCAGGCCACGGCCATGGGCCGCCGACAGGAATTCCTCGGACCGCGTGGCGATCCAGCGAACGTCGCGCTTGAGGTGCAGCGCGGCCCATGTGGCGAACAGCTCTTCGGGATAGGCGAAGCCCTTCATCCCGAAACCGCCGCCGACATCGGGGGCGACGATGCGGATGCGGTCGGGGTCCAACTGCAGCACGCGCATCAGGTCGGACTTGGTGCGATGGGGCGTCTGGGTGGACTGGAAGATGGTCACACCGTCCGTCTCGGCGTCATAGCGGATCGCCACGCCGCGCGGCTCCATCGGCGAGGGGGCCACGCGGGGGTGGATCGTCTCGACCTCGACGACATGGGCGGCCTCGGCAAAGGCCTGTGCCGCGTTGCCCGATTGCCAGCGGCGCTGTGCGATGCGGCGGGGTTCCGGCAGGTCTTCGTCCTCGATCTCGAGGGCGATCAGGTCCACGGCATCGGCGGCGCGCGCCGGGCTGTCGGCGAAGACGGCGGCGACGGGTTCGCCGACGCAGGTCACGCGCTCGCGCGCGAGCATCGGGTAGGGCAGCGTGCCCTCGATCTCGAGCACGGGGGACACGTCGGGCGAGGTCGTGGGCGGCAGGTCCGCGCCGGTGAGGACGGCATGGACGCCGGGGGCGGCGAGCGCCTCGGACAGGTCGATCCCGGCGATACGCCCCGCGGCCACGGGGCTGCGGAGGAAGGCGATATGGAGGGGTGCAGTCAGCGCGATATCGGCGGTGTAGCGGCCCTGGCCCTTCAGAAGGGACGGGTCTTCGCGCCGCGGGATCGCGGCCCCGATCATCTGGCTGGCTGGCTTGTTCATTGCGCTTGCCCCTGTCATCTGTTCGCCCGCGCCTGATACTGTGCCCCCGAACGGAAATGGCAAGAGCGGACGGGGGGCAGGCGATGCAGGTGGCGGTGATCGGAGCGGGGGCCATCGGGGCCTGGGTGATCGAGGGGCTGAGGCGCGACGGGCTGGGGCCCGCGGCGGTGATCCTGCGCAGCGGCGACATGGCCGATGTGCCGGTCGCCCGCTCGGTCGCGGGCCTGCCCGCGGGCATCACGCAGCTGGTGGATTGCGCGGGGCATTCGGGGTTGGCAGCGCATGGGCCGGATGCGCTGGCCGCGGGGATCGACGTGGTGACCTTGTCGCTGGGGGCGCTGGCCGATGCGGGGCTTGCCGCCGCGCTGGCCGAGGCGGCCGAGGCGGGCGGCGCACGGCTGCATCTCGCCAGCGGGGCCATCGGCGCGCTGGACGCGCTGCGGGCGGGGGCGGCGGGCGGACTGCAGGCCGTGCGCTACACCGGGACGAAGCCGCCCGCGGGCTGGGCCGGGTCCCCGGCGGAAGCGGTGCTGGACCTGTCGCGGCTCACCGCGCCCGCGGTGCATTTCGAGGGCAGCGCGCGCGAGGCCGCGCTGCGTTATCCGAAGAACGCCAATGTCGCCGCCGCAGTGGCGCTGGCGGGGCTGGGCTTCGATCAGACGCAGGCGCGTCTGGTGGCCGATCCGGGCGCGGCGGGCAACCTGCACGAGATCGAGGCCGAAGGGGCCTTTGGCCGCTTCCGCTTCGAGATCACGGGGGCGTCGCTGCCGGGCAATCCGCGCAGCTCGGCGCTTGCGGCGATGAGTGCGCTGGCCGAGGTTCGGCGGCTTCGGGCGGTCGTGTCGACGTGACCCGTGCCGGGCTGAAGCCCGGCTTACCGTTTGGCCGCGTCCAGCGCCTCGCGGATCACCTGCAGGTCGCCGATCTGGTTCATCAGGATCAGGATGAGCCGCGCGTTCAGCGCCTCGCTCTCTTCGCGGGTCAGCCCGTCATGGGCGGCGATCAGCGCCGCGTAGGCGTCGTCGGGGGTGGCGAGGTTCGGATCGAGCGTCAGACGGGCCATCAGGTGTCCCTCCCTTCGGCGCGGGCGAGTGCGCGGGCCAGTTTCTCGGCGTCGCAGGCGGCCCAGCGGGCGGCGACGTGTTGGTCGGGCCGGACCAGGTAGAGCGCGCGCTCGGCCTGGCCGAGGTAGCGCTCGGCGAGGAGCGGCTCGGCCTTGGGGTCGAAGCCGAGGACCGGCAGGTCGCGGGGCAGGGGCGGCAGGGTCGCGCCGAGGTTCAGGAGGGCGAAGCCCCGGCCCAGATGATCGAGCAGGTGGCTGCCGTCCGACAGGCGCGCATCGGGGCAGGCCGCGCCGGGGCGGCTGCGCGCGGGCCCGCCCGGCAGGGCGTCGGCCGTCACCAGCGGCGAGCCGTCATAGACCGCGGGCACCGAGAGGCGGCCGGAGTTCACCATCGGGCGCGCAAAGGGCGCGTGGGCCGCCAGCTGCAGCACCGCGTCGCGGAAGACGCGGGATTGCGGCGTCTTGGGCGTGATGAAATCCGTCGAGCGGGTGGAGTTGCGGATATTCTCGTCGGCGGCATGGATGCGCTCGGCATCGTAGCTGTCGAGCAGCGTTTCGGGGTAGTCGCCCCGGATCACGCCCGCCAGTTTCCAGCCAAGATTGTCGGCATCCTGTATCCCCGAGTTCGCCCCGCGCGCGCCGAAGGGGCTGACCTGGTGGGCGGCATCGCCGGCAAAGATCACGCGGCCATGGCGGAAGCGTTCCATGCGGCGGCACTGGAAGGTGTAGAT
>JAOARA010000043.1 GCA_025211115.1 Roseicyclus sp.
ATGTACGGCACGTTCAACATGCCCTCGGACCTGCACGAGATTCGCCGCCTGGTCGAAGGGATCGGCTGCGAGGTCAACATGGTGATGCCCTTGGGCAGCCACCTGGCCGAGATGCGGAACCTCGTGAATGCCGATGTGAACATCGTGATGTATCGAGAGTTCGGTCGCGGCCTCGCCGAGGTGCTGGGCAAGCCCTACCTGCAGGCGCCCATCGGTGTGGAAAGCACCACGAAGTTCCTGCGCAAGCTGGGCGAGCTGACCGGCCTTGACCCCGAGCCCTTCATCGAGACCGAGAAGCATTCCACGATCAAGCCGGTCTGGGATCTCTGGCGCTCGGTCACGCAGGATTTCTTTGCCACCGCCAGCTTCGGCATCGTGGCGAACGAGACCTATGCCCGCGGCGTGCGCAACTTCCTCGAGACCGACATGGGCCTGCCTTGTGCCTTTGCCGTCGCCCGCGTCGCCGGTCGCAAGACCGACAACGACGAAGTGCGCGCGATGATCCACGGCAAGCGGCCGCTGGTGCTGATGGGGTCGATCAACGAGAAGATGTATCTCGCCGAGATGTCGGGCGGGCACGGGCCGAAACCGGCCTTCATGCCCGCAAGCTTCCCCGGCGCCGCCATCCGGCGCGCGACCGGCACGCCCTTCATGGGCTACGCGGGTGCCACTTACATCGTGCAGGAAGTCTGCAACGGCCTGTTCGATGCGCTGTTCCACATCCTGCCGCTCGGCAGCGACATGGACAGCGCCGAGGCCACGCCGACCACGCTGCGCCGCGACTTCCCGTGGGATCCGGACGCGCAGGCGCTGCTCGACCGGATCGTCGCCGAACACCCGGTTCTGACCCGCATTTCCGCCGCCAAAAGCCTGCGCGACGCCGCCGAAAAGGCCGCGCTGGCGAACGGGGCCGAGCGGGTCGTCAAGGATACCGTCCGCGCCCTCGCGCCGGCGGGTTTCGAACTCAACGAGGGAGAGGAAAGATGACGGACTTCACCTCCAACCACACGGTCGTAAAGCACAAGCCGCCGAAGACCGAGTTCATGATCTATTTCGGGATCATCTTCCTGGCGACGCTGCCGCTTGCGACCCTGACCTGGGCGCTGGCGGCGATCCGCTCGGGAAGCTTGACCGACAAGGGGCCCATCAAACGGGCCTGGGGTCAGGCGAGCATCATCACACCGATGATCTTCTCGGCCTGATCCGGCTCTGATCCGTCCAATCGAGCCTGTCGTCAGACCACAGGCGGGCGGAACGAGAGCCACCAAGACACACTCGGCGTGACGACCGGAGCCGATTTCAGGAGTTCGCCACATCCCGTGATGCGGGGTGGGGTGGATGGCCGGCAGGGCAATGAGGCCTTGCCGGGGCCCGGCCGCGGGGTTCGCGGCATCGGTCTAACGTTCCGGAGGAAAGTTAAATGGCTGATAATTCCGACCTGTCCTTCACGGGTCTTACCGACGAGCAGGCTCAAGAGCTGCACGCGGTGTACATGAGCGGGCTCTGGCTGTTTGCGGCCGTCGCCCTCGTTGCTCACCTTGCCACGTACATCTGGGCACCCTGGTTCTGAGGAAGGAACACCAACATGGCTAAGTTCTACAAGATCTGGCTCATTTTCGACCCCCGCCGCGTGTTCGTGGCCCAGGGCGTCTTCCTGTTCCTTCTCGCGGCGATGATCCACCTGGTGGTTCTGTCGTCCGGTCTGAACTGGTTCGAGTCCGCAGCAGCGACCGCCGGTTTCGGCGGCTGACCTGCGCCCGCGCCGATCGAGGCGCGGACAATACCTTGCTGCGGGCGGCGCGTGTCCGCCTCGCCCGCAGCGATCCGACATAATTGACTGACGGCTGACCGGCCCGCCGCCGGACGACGCCGCCGAACGCGGAGACAGACGCATGGCTTTGCTAAGCTTCGAAAAAAAATATCGCGTCCGCGGAGGGACGCTGATTGGCGGCGATCTGTTCGACTTCTGGGTTGGCCCTTTCTACGTGGGCTTTTTCGGGGTCACGACAGCATTTTTCGCCTTGTTGGGGACGGTTCTGATCTTCTGGGGGGCTGCCATGGATGGCAACTTCAACCCCTGGACGATCAACATCGCCCCCCCTGACCTGAGCTACGGGCTCGGGTTCGCGCCGCTCATGGAGGGCGGCCTGTGGCAGATCATCACCTTCTGCGCGGTCGGGGCCTTCGTGTCCTGGGCGCTGCGCGAGGTCGAGATCTCGCGCAAGCTGGGCATGGGGTATCACGTTCCCTTCGCCTTCGGCTTCGCCATTTTCGCCTATGTGACGCTCGTGGTGTTCCGCCCGCTTCTGATGGGTGCCTGGGGGCACGGCTTCCCCTATGGCATCTTCAGCCACCTCGACTGGGTGTCGAACGTCGGCTACGCCTACCTGCACTTCCACTACAACCCGGCCCACATGATCGCGGTGACGTTCTTCTTCGCCACGACCTTTGCGCTGGCGTTGCATGGCGGTCTGATCCTCTCGGCCGCCAACCCCGAGAAGGACACCGAGGCGAAGACGCCGGATCACGAAGACACGTTCTTCCGGGATTTCATCGGCTACTCCATCGGCACGCTCGGCATTCACCGTGTCGGCCTGTTGCTGGCGCTGAACGCGGGCTTCTGGAGTGCGGTCTGCATCATCATCTCCGGCCCGGTCCTGTCTCTAATACACATCAGACGCTGCCGACGATCTTACGCGTGTAGATCTCGG
>JAOARA010000360.1 GCA_025211115.1 Roseicyclus sp.
ACCTCGAGAGCATCGCGGCCGAACGCGCGGCGCTGCACGGGTCGGACACCGACCTGAAGGTGATCGACACGATCTTCCGCAAGATGGAAGCGGCGCATCGCAAGCGCAACCCGGCCGACGAGGCCGAGCTCGATGCCGAGGTCCACAGCGCCATCCTCGAGGCGTCTCACAACGTGATCCTGCTGCACATGATGCGCTCGATCTTCGACCTGCTGAAGCAGGGGGTGTTCTTCAACCGGCAGATGATGTTCCGCCAGCGCACCACCCGCGACCTGCTGCTGGACCATCACCGCCGGATCAACGACGCGCTGCAGGCGCGCGATGCGGACGAGGCCCGCGCGGCGGTGGAGGAGCACCTGACCTATGTCGAAAGCCAGCTGGGCGACCTGAAGAAAGCCGAGAAGAACGAGGCCGTGGCCCGGATGCGCTACGCCCATGAACAGGAGCGCGGCTGAGGCTGGAGGGGGCGCTCCCGCCCGGCTCGGCCTGCGGCCTGCGCCGGTTGGGCCCGGCCGCGTGGCGGGCCTGCGGCCCGGTCACGCGGCGGGCGCTTCGGGGCGGGCGGCGGGCCCCTGCCCGCGCGGTCCGTGGCATGGCTGGCGGCGGGCCGTCCGTATTTGGGGAAAGGTGAAGGGGGCGGTTGGTGCTTTGCCTTGGTCGCGGGGCGGGATATGCCGCCGGGTGACGGGGGACGCGGAGAACCGGGGGCAGGATGGACAATCTCAAGGGCATGGCGTGGATGACGCTGGCCATGCTGGGCTTTGCGCTCACCGACATGGTGCTGGTCTTCGCCACGCGGGAGTTGCCGCTGGGGCAGATCCTGTTCCTGTTCGGGATCGGGGGCGCGGTGCTGTTCGGGATCTGGGCGCGGGCGCAGGGGCATCGCTGGCTGTCGCCGGTCCTGCTGCTGCGGCCGGTGATGCTGCGCAACGCGGCCGAGGTGCTGGCGACCGGGGCCTTCCTCGTGGCGCTGTCGCTGATCCCGCTCTCGACGCTGTCGGCGGTGATCCAGGCCAATCCGCTGCTGGTCACGCTGGGGGCGGCGGTGTTCCTCGGCGAAAAGGTCGGCTGGCGGCGCTGGCTGGCGATCGGGGTGGGGTTGTGCGGGGTGCTGGTGATCCTGCGCCCCGGCGCGGCGGCCTTCGACCCGAACATCCTGTTCGCGGTGGCCGCGGCGATCGGGCTGTCGCTGCGCGACCTGGCCACGCGGCCGGTGCCGAAGCATGTGCCCACGACACTGCTGGCGAGCTACAGTTTCGCCGCCGTGGGACTGACGGGAGCGCTGGTCCTGGTGATCTTCGGCGGCTGGGTCACGCCCTCGCCGGCCATGGCGGTCACGCTGCCCGCGGCGGTTCTGACCGGGATGCTTGCCTATTTCGCCATCACCGCCGCGATGCGGGTGGGCGAGATCGCGGTGGTCACGCCGATGCGCTACACGCGGCTGGTCTTTGCCTTCGTGATCGCCGTCGTCGTCTTCGACGAGACCATCGACCCGATGACCATCCTGGGCGTGGCCATCGTGGTGGCGACGGGGCTTTACACCCTATGGCGGGAGCGGCAGGCCGCGCGCTGAGCCGCTGCCGCCCCGCTCAAGGCCCCCACGTCCGCCCCATGGCCAAAGGGCCGCGGTCTGTCGGCGGCAGGACCGCGCGCGCCCTCTTCGCTTGCGCGGCGGGGCTTGCTATAGAGCGCGCGACAGCCAGACCGGAGAGGGACACCCCATGAGCTTCATCATCGACATCCACGCCCGCGAGATCCTCGACAGCCGTGGCAACCCCACCGTCGAGGTCGACGTGACGCTGGAGGATGGCACCATGGGCCGTGCCGCGGTGCCCTCGGGCGCCTCCACGGGCGTCCACGAGGCCGTCGAGCGCCGCGACGGCGACAAGGGCCGCTACATGGGCAAGGGCGTGCTGGAGGCCGTGGCCGCCGTCAACGGCGAGATCGCCGAGGCGCTGGTCGGCACCGACGCCACCGAGCAGGAGGCGATCGACGCGCTTCTGTGCGAGATGGACGGGACCGAGAACAAGGGCCGTCTGGGCGCCAACGCGATCCTGGGCGTCTCGCTCGCCGTGGCCAAGGCCGCGGCCGATCACGTCTCGCAGCCGCTGTTCCGCTACGTCGGCGGCACCGCGGCCCATGTCCTGCCGGTGCCTATGATGAACATCATCAACGGCGGCGAGCATGCCGACAACCCGATCGACATCCAGGAATTCATGATCATGCCGGTCTCGGCCACCTCCATCGCCGAGGCGGTGCGGATGGGGTCGGAGGTGTTCCACACCCTGAAGAAGGAGCTGTCAGCGGCCGGCCTCTCGACGGGGATCGGCGACGAGGGCGGTTTCGCGCCCAACCTCAGCTCGACCCGCGACGCGCTGGATTTCGTGCTGCGCTCCATCGAGAAGGCCGGGTATGTGCCCGGCGACGACATGATGCTGGCGCTCGACTGCGCTTCGACGGAATACTTCAAGGACGGTGCCTACGTGCTTGCCGGAGAAGGGAAAACCCTGACCCCGGACGAGAATGTCTCCTATCTCGAGGCGCTGGTGAACGACTACCCGATCCTGTCGATCGAGGATGGCTGCGCCGAGGATGACTGGGACGGCTGGGCCACCCTGACCGAGGTCCTGGGCCACCGGGTGCAGCTGGTGGGCGACGACCTCTTCGTGACCAACCCCGCACGCCTGCAGCAGGGGATCGAGCGCGGTTGCGGCAACTCCCTGCTGGTGAAGGTGAACCAGATCGGCACGCTGTCGGAGACCATGGCCGCGGTGAACCTTGCGCATCGCAACCGGATGACCTGCGTGATGTCGCACCGCTCGGGCGAGACGGAGGACGCGACCATCGCCGACC
>JAOARA010000361.1 GCA_025211115.1 Roseicyclus sp.
ACTTCGGCTACCGCGCGCGCAAGACCCCGATCTCCTCGATCAACTTCGCCGACTTCGCCGCGCTTCACGGCAGCGGCGACGGACGTGGCCCAGACCAGTCGCCCTGGAGCCAGACGATCTCGGTCCTGCCGACGGTCGGCACTTCGGGCTATCGGTTCAATTTCCACGAGGCGGGCAGCCCCGGCAAGGAACCGACCGTCGGCCATACGCTCGTTCTGGGGCGCACCGGCACCGGCAAGACGCTGACCACCGCCTTCCTCGCGGCGCAGGCGCAACGGGTCGGTGCGCGGCTTTTCTTCTTCGACAAGGATCGCGGGCTTGAGATGGCCGTCCGCGCCCTTGGTGGCCGCTACAACGAAATCCGGGCAGGCGTGCCCTCCGGCCTGAACCCCCTCGATACCGAAATCGATGAGCGCGGCCGCGCCTGGCTCTCGGACTGGCTGGCGACCCTTCTTTCCCGGGGCGGAACCCTCACCGGCGAGCAATCCCGCCACATCCAGAGCGCCGTCGGCCAGAACGCCGATGCGGGCGCGGCCCTGCAGCGTTTCTCGAGTTTCGAGACGCTGTTTCAATCGCTTGATGACGACGGCGAGCTACAGTCCCGCGTCGCCGAATGGGCCCCAGGCGGCCGCTACGGATGGGTCTTCGATGAGCCGGAACAGGGTGCCGGGCTTGAACTGGCCTCCGACATCATCGGCTTCGACATGACCGAGATCCTCGACATGACGACCGAACGCATGGCGGTACTCTCCTACATCTTCCGCCAGATCGAACGCGTGGTCGAGGATCGCCGCCCCACCATCATCGTCCTCGACGAGGCCTGGAAGCTCCTGGACGATCCGTATTTCGGGGCGCGGCTGGAAAACTGGCTGGTGACGCTTCGCAAGATGAACTGCGTCGTGATCATGATGACTCAATATCCAAGCCAGCTGCGGGAGTCCCGCGTCGGCAAGACCATCGTCGAGCCGGGGCCGACGCAGATCCTTTTCCCGCACGATCGCGCCCCGATCTCGGATTACGATTTCCTTCGCGTGAACGCCAAGGAGGCAGCGCTTCTCGTCCAGCCCACCATTGGCCAGCGCATCGCGCTTGTGCGCTCAGCGGGTGACAGCGTCTTTGTCGATGCGGACCTTTCGGCCCTCGGCCCCCTCCTCCCCATCCTTGGCGGCGGCGCTACCGGCGAGGCCCGAGCGCCCGCCGATTGGCGCGCCAAACCCGATTTCTGGAGACATGTGATATGAATCTGAAACCCTTCCTCGCGCTCTGCGCCGCCGCGAGCCTTCTGGCCGCTTGCGAAAAGTACACCGAGAAAACCTCGCCTTGCTTCGGACGCAATGGCGAGCCACAGGTGACACGGTCCGCGTTTTCGGTCTCGACCATGGGCGCACCGGTTCAGCAGGCAGCCAAGCCCGACTGCGCCTTCGAGCCCCTGCCCCGTCCGGAATGAGCCGTGCCGCGATCATATCCGCCGGGCTCTGCCTCGGCCTCGGTGCCCTGCCTGCGCATGCCCAGGGCGTGCCGACGCAGGACAATTCCGCGATTGGCCGTGCCATCGCGCGGGTGACGGCGCTTGCCGAAGATCTGGGCGTCCAGCAGGACAAGGATCGGACCGAGTCCACGCTGGCCGACGTGCAGGCCGACCAGTTGCGCGTTCTCGAGGAGATGACGGCGGCCATCACCGGTCCTGGCTTCGATATCCGCGCGCTCGAGGGCAATGCGGATTTCGGGGTAGCGGCGGTCTATCCCAATACCGATCCAAGCCCGATGAACAGCCGCCTCTTCGGCGAGGGCCGCGAGACGGTCGAGATGATGATCGTCGAAGTCGCGGGCGAGTTCGCGGGCGCGCCCGGTGTGGCCCGCGCGGGTCTCTCGGCCACCCAGTGGCGCTGCCTCTTCCAGGCCCTGATTAAACAAGAGAGCCGGTTCAACGTCGCCGCTGAAAGCCCGGTCGGCGCCTATGGCCTGACCCAGCTCATGCCCGGCACCGCCTCCGATCTTGGAGTCGACCGCTATGACGTGAAAGACAACCTCCGCGGCGGCGCGCGCTATATCACGACCCAGCTCAATCGCTTCGGCAATATCCCGCACGCGCTTGCGGCCTATAACGCGGGGCCGGGTCGCGTGATCGAATATGGTGGCGTGCCGCCCTTTGCCGAAACGCAAGGCTACGTGCGCAACATCTCGAAGTTTTACAACGAATACCTCGCCGTGGTGGGCGGTGCCGACGCGCTCGGGACACTCTCGCCTTCAGACTTTGCGCTCGCCGAATATGCCAGCATCTCCGAGGCGGGCGTCTATTACGCCGCTGACAGTTCCGCCACGACCGAACAGGTCATCAACCGGTTGCGCGCGATCATCCTGCAGATCGATGCGCAGCCCAATGCCAAGGCGGCCTGGGAGCTTAACACGTACGCCAAGGCTGAGATCGGTCGCATCCTCAACCTTCGCGTCCGGCTGATGTCGGCAAACCAGCAGCGCGAGGCGGCCTATGCGCAGCACCTCGTCGCCGACCGGCTGGCCGAGCGCGACTTCATGCAGATGGGAGTTCCCGAATGAGACACCTTCTCCTGACCGCCGCGGCGGTCACCACACTCGGGCTCGCCTCGCCCGCAACGGCCCAAGGCGTCCCAACCTTTGACGGCTCGGCATTGCAACAGTTCGTGGCACAGCTCGAGCACATGGCCGAGGATCTGAACGTCCAGATGCAACAGCTCGCCACCATGCGGCTGGAACTGGAAACCCAGCTGTCGCAGTTGACGAACCTCGAGGCGCAACTGACTTCGCTCATCGAGGGCAGCGGGCTTGGAGAACTCTTCGCCACGGTCGAGGAATTCCGCGCGCTGCGTGGTAAGCTGGTCGCGCCCCTCAACACCGCGCAATCGCTGGCAAGCGGCGATTTTCTGAGCGGCTTCAATCCGGGCGCAGAACTCTCGGCCTCGGTCGAGCGGGTTTTGTCTGGCAGTGGCTTCACCTCGGAGCGCCTGAGCACGCTCTCGGGATCGGATCAGCCTGCCGACAACCGGATTGCCGCCTCGGCCGGGGCCAGCGCCATGCTCTCCGTCGCGGCACAAGAAAGCCACTCAGAGGCGGGGCAAAGCCTTGAGCGGCTCCAGACCATGGTCGGGCTCATCGACGATCAGGACGGGCTGAAAGCAGCCGTCGATCTCAACACCCGCGTCACCGCCGAGCTCGGGATCATCCTGACCCAGATCTGGCGTCTGGAAGCCGCGCAAGGCGTCAGCGCCGGCCAGCTCGGCGTTGTCGATGCCGCGACCCTTGCAGATGAGCGCAAGTTCCGCTCGATGGCGGTGGATCCATGAAGACTTCCAAACGCATCCCAAGCCGCTTCACTGTGATGGAAGCCGGACTTCTCGGCCTTTCACTTGTTATCCCGGTCGCTCTCCTCCTCCGCCCCGACGCGGCATCAGGTCAGGATCGGCCCTTCACCTCGATGGTCATCGAACGGGACGAAGCCGATGAATGTCGTGTTCCGAAACCGCCCGCAGACCTCGCCGAAACCGCTTACCTGCGCAATGGCTACCGCGCGATCCTGCGTATCCTGATTGCCGAAGAGGCACTCGCCTCAGAAACCTGCACTTGCCTGCTCGACCAGTTCATCTGGGATCAGGCTTTGGGCGCTCTGCCCCGGTTCCAGACCTCAGACAACCCGCGCCTGCCGTTCAAGGTGCTGGACCTCTACGCCAAGGCCGATGCGCTGGAAGCCCAGATTGCGGAGGTCTGTGAAGAGTAAATGGGCGTTATTCGGGACATTCTCGGGCAGGTCGACGCCGCGGTGAACACCGTAGCACAGGACGGCTTTGTTTCTTCCGCGGCCTCGGTCGGCAATGTCATCTCGGCAGGTGCGACCCTCCTTGTCGTGCTTCTCGGGATCAACGCGGTCATGCAACTGCGCCCCCTGCCTTTCGGCACGGGCTTTGCCTTCGGGATAAAAGTGGCGCTGGTTGGGATATTCGCGCAGAGCTGGGACAATTTCAGTGTCATATATGGCGTGGTCACGGAGGTCCCCGACTCCATCGGCGCCTCGATCCTTGCCCTTACCGGCTCGGGCGATGAGGCCGGGGTATATGAGAGCCTCGCCAACATGGTCGCCCGCATCACCGCTTATGGCGACACGATCGGCGACCGCGCAGGCTGGGTCTTTGGCGCGGTCCTCGGCGCGATCTTCTTCGTCCTCTCCGCCGTCTTCGCCGCCGTCACCGCCGGGATCATCGCCTTCGCCCGCATCGTTTTCGCACTGATGATCGTGATCGCGCCTTTCATGATCGTGACCTCGCTTTTCAAGCCAACCCAGTCCCTCTTCGAGGCCTGGCCCCGCGCCACCATCGGCTATGCGCTGATGCCCGTCGCCGCCGCCGGGGCCGCTGGCATCATTGTCGCCATAGCAGAAGCCATCGGGGATGCGTCAGCCGATCCGGGCGATGTCGAGACCGTCAGCCTCATCCTGCCCTTCCTCGTGATCCTCATTCTCAGCGCCGGGATCATGGCTTCCGTTCCCTATATCGCGTCCAATCTCACCGGCGTGGTGGGCATTGCCTCCAACGCCGTTGGTCTGACCGGCCTCGCACGTCAGGGATTCGTGAACACGCGGGAGTATGGCACGGGTACCGCCTCGCGCCTCGTCACCGGCAAGTCCCCGCATGAGCTGAACCAGATGGCCAATGCGGGCGTGGTGAAGACCGGCGAGATGATCCGCCAAAGCCCCGGCGCGCTCCTCTCCGCCGCCAAATCCTTCCGCAAACCCTGATGTGAAAGACGACTGACTTGAAGACAACCGCAACCCCTTCCGCGAGCCAAGACCGCGACGCTTTTGAAGCGGATTTCATCTACGGGCCACGGCGGCGCGAGCGTTTCGCCTGGTTTGTCGCCGCTGCGGGCGTGTTAGTTGGTGTCGCCGGCATGGTCGCGGGCGCAAGCCTCTTTCCCCTCAAGACGACCGAAACCTTCGTGGTCGTGGTCGACAAGGAAACCGGCGAGATGGACCGGGTCGCCGCCGTCCAGGCCCTGACGCTGTCGGAAAGCGATGCCATCATCCAGGCCAATCTCGTGGCCTACGTCGATGACCGCGAAACCTATGACCTGACCGATGGCGAGCAACGCATCAACTCGGTGCTGGACCGCTCGGATGGAGATGCCGCCCGTACGCTGCGTGATCTCTGGTCTTCGACCAATGAAGACTACCCGATCACGATCTACGGACGCGACGCCAAGATCGAGGTGGTGATCAAGTCGGTGAACCAGATCGAGCGCGGCGTGGCCCAGGTCCGCTTCACCCGCACGCTGCGCCGCCCCCGCGACAC
>JAOARA010000362.1 GCA_025211115.1 Roseicyclus sp.
AAGGCGAGCGTCGCGTCCCAGTCGACGGCGGGGCGGCCCGCCCAGGGGTCGCGCTCGGCCAGCGGGTCGGAAATGACATGCGCGGCGGCAAAGGCCGTGCGGGTCAGCGGCACGCGCGGCGCGCGCGGGGTCAGGGGCGCGCCCGTCAGGCGGTAGTCCTCCAGCGTTCCGGCATAGGTCGGCAGCAGCATCTCAGGCCCTCGCATCTTCGCGGATCATGTCGGCGGCTTTCTCACCGATCATGATGGCCGCGGCATTGGTGTTGGACGAAATCACCTTCGGCATGATCGAGTTGTCCACGACGCGCAGCCCCGCGATGCCATTCAGCCGCAGGCGCGTGTCGACGACCGCCGCGGGGTCGCTACCCATCCGGCAGGTGCCCGCGCAATGGTGGGACGTCTTGGAGTGCTCGCAGATGAAATCGTAATATTCCTGATCGGTCTTCACGCCCGGCCCCGGCAGGCGCTCGGCCAGCACGTATTTGGCCAGCGGCCCCTGTGCCATGATCTCCTGCGTCAGTTTCAGGCCGCGGATCGACATCTCGCGGTCTTGTGGATCGGACAGGTAATTCGGGTCGATCAGCGGGGCCGCGGCGGGGTCGGAGGAGGCGAGCCGCACGGTCCCCCGCGACCGCGGGCGCAGGTAGCAGGAATTCAGCGTCACGCCGCCTTGCGGCATCACCGCGACGCCCTTCTCGATCCCGGTGCCGAGGCCCAGGTGGAACTGGATGTCGGGCGAACGCGCGTTCGGGTCGGCATACCAGAACCCACCCGTCTCGAAGAGCGACGAGGCGACCGGCCCCTTGCGCGTCAGGAGGTATTGCAGCCCCGCAAGCGCGGCGAGATGCGGCTTGGCGAAACGGTCATAGCTGTAGGGGCCGTTCAGTTCCGAGATGCAGTAGAGGTCAAGGTGATCCTGCAGGTTCTCGCCGACCTGCGGCTGGTCGAGGATCACGTCGATGCCGAGCGCGTGCAGATGATCCGCCGGGCCGATGCCCGAGAGCTGCAACAGCCGCGGCGAGCCGATGGCACCGCCGCTGAGCAACACCTCCTGCGCCGCGGTCAGGCGGGTGCCGTCGGTCAGCTCCACCCCCGTGGCGCGCCCGCCTTCTACCGTGATCCGCCGGACCTGTGCGCCGGTGCGGACGGTCAGGTTCGGGCGACCCTCGTTCGGGGCGACATAGGCCATCGCGGCCGAAGATCGGCGGGCGTTGCGTTGGGTCAGCTGGTAGTAGCAGACGCCATCCTGCACCTCGCCGTTGATGTCCATGTTGCGGGGGATGCCGAGCTGTGCGGCGGCCTCGAAATAGGCCTCGCAGATCGGCAGGGGCGCGATGGGTTGCGACACGCCCAATGGGCCGCCCTTGCCGTGGTAGCGGTTGTCGTAAGTGTCGTTGTCCTCGGCCTTGCGGAAATAGGGCAGCACGTCTTCATAGGACCAGCCGTCGCAACCCATCTGCCGCCACTCGTCGTAATCCTGCGCATTGCCGCGCGTGTAGATCTGGGCGTTGAGGGACGAGCCGCCGCCGATCACCTTGCCTTGGGTGTAGTTGAAAACGCGGTTCTTCATGTGGCGCTGGGGCACGGTCTCCCAGCCCCAGGACCCCAGCCCCTTGGTCATCGTCGCAAAGCCCGCGGGCAGGTGGTAAAGCGGGTTGCGGTCGCGTCCGCCGGCCTCGAGCAGCAGGACCGTGGCGGCGGGGTCTTCGGAAAGACGCCCGGCCAGCACGCAGCCGGCGCTTCCGCCGCCGATGATGATGTAGTCGAAACCTTCGGCCATGGTGGTCCCCTAAAGCCGGTGGATGGAAAGCCCGCCATCGACGGGGATCACGGCCCCGGTGGCAAAGGCGAAATCGCCGCGGGCGAGCGGCAGGATGGTTTGGGCGATATCCTCGGGCCTGCCCCAACGCCGGGCGGGGACAAGCCCCTCGGCTATCGCCGCGTCGTAGCGGTCGGCCACGGGGGCGGTCATCGGCGTTTCGATGATGCCGGGGCGGATGTCGTAGACGCCGATACTCTCGGGCGCGAGCCGGGCGGCAAAGGCCTGCGCCATCATCGCGGCCCCTGCCTTGGAGATGCAATATTCCGCGCGGTCGGGCGAGACCATCGTGGCGCTGACCGAGGTGATGAAACTGATCGAGCGGTAGGGATCGGGCGGAAGCGCGAGCATCCGGCGCGCAACTTCTTGTGCAAGAAAGAACGCGCCGCGCAGGTTCACGTCGATGCAGCGGTCGAAGCTGTCGGCCGACATCTCGAGCAGGTCGCCGCGCTGCATTGCGGGAACGCCCGCGTTGGAGATCAGCGTGGTGACGGGGCCTGTCGCATTCAGCAACGCGGGGATACCCGAGAGGTCGGTCAGGTCATGCCGGTGATAGCTCGCGCCGGACATCGCGGCCAACGCTGCCTGCACGGCCGGGGCCTCGGGCGGCTGTTCGGCGGCCAGCGCCACCTGCCAGCCCGCACCGTGCAGCGCCTGCGCGATGCCAAGGCCGATGCCCTGCTGTCCACCAGTGATAAGCGCGCGTGTCATGCCACCTCCTGCGCGATACGGTCGGCCTGCCTCAGCGCCAGCGCCGCGATGGTGAGCGACGGGTTCACCGCCGCCGAGGTCGGCAGAAGCGAGGCGTCGCAGATCCAGAGATCGGGGTGATCGTGGCAGCGCCCGAACGGGTCGGTGACGCTTTGCGCCGGATCGTCGCCCAGCCGCGCCGTGCCGCATTGATGCGAGGGCGTGGAGCGGTCGAAGGCTTTGGACAGCAGAACCGGGAAGCCCGCCCGGCGCAGCGCGCCTTTCAGTTTGGCGACAAGCGCCAGATGCGCCGCCCAGTTGGAACGACGCCAGTCGAGGACGATGTCCTCGCCCTTCAGCGTCACCCGGCTGTCCGGCTGCGGCAGGTCCTCGGACATGACGTAGAAGTCGATGGCGCGGTCCGCGATCTGCCTTGCAACCGGCCCCGGCAGCCCCGTTTGCGCGGCAAGGATCGGGGCCGAGACACGGCCAAGCAGCTGGATGTTGCCGAGCGGTTCGCCCTGCGG
>JAOARA010000363.1 GCA_025211115.1 Roseicyclus sp.
GGTTCGATCACCGCGGCGCAGTTCCTGCAGCGTTTCGTGACACCGGAGTGCCCGTGGATCCACCTCGACATCGCGGGCGTGGCCAGCGGGAAATCCGACACGGCGCTGGCCCCCAAGGCGGCGACCGGCTGGGGCGTTCTGGCGCTCGACCGGCTGGTGCGCGACAATTTCGAGGGCTGAGGGGCGGCGTTTGGGCGAGGTCTTCTTCTTCCACCTGACCCGCGCACCGCTGGAGGTGACGCTGCGCACGCTCTTGGAGAAATCCCTCGGCGCGGGCTGGCGCGTGGCGGTGCGCGGGCGGACGGAAGAGGCGCTCGACCGGCTCGACGCGGCGCTCTGGCTGGGGCCGGAGGACGGCTTCCTGCCCCATGGCCGCGCGGGCGGGGCCCATGACGCGGCGCAGCCGGTGCTGTTGACGACCGCGCGCGAGGCGGCGAACCGGCCCGATTGCGTGGTCTCGGTCGAAGGGGCCGAGATCGGCGCGGAGGAGGCGGCGCGGCTGTCGCGCGCGATGATCCTCTTCGACGGCCACGACCCCGGCGCGGTGCAGGCCGCGCGCGAGCAGTGGAAGGCGCTGACAGGCGCCGGGGCCAAGGCGAAATACTGGTCCGAGGAATCGGGGCGCTGGGAGATGAAGGCGGAGAGTTGATCCTGCCGCCTAGCGTTCCAGCACCATCTGCCCGCCGGAAATCTCGATCCGGTCGAAGCGGCGCAGGTAGCTCATGCCAAGAAGGCTTTCGCCCAGGTCGCCGCTGTTGACCACCGCGCGAAGACCCTGGTCGACCACCCCGCCAAGCGCGACCGTCTCGAGCCGCACGGGCGCGGTCTCGACCATGCCGTTGGCGGTGAAGGCGCGGCCGGAAAAGACCAGCGCCTCGGGCTTGAGGCCGACGCGGGTCGCATCCTCGGCCGAGAGCACCATCTCGGTGGCGCCGGTGTCGACGACGAAGCGGACGGCCGTGCCGTTCACCTCGAGCGTCAGGTAGAAATGCCCGTCGGGTTGCATCGGCACGACGATCTGCGCACCGTCCTGCATCACCGCCTGTCGCGGTGCGACGGTGTCGCGGATGTCGGACCAGAGCCCCACGGCGACGATCGCGCCGAGAAATATGAAGACCCAGATCGCGGCCTGTTGCGCCAGTTTGCCCAGCTGGCGGCGGTTGGCCACCAGATGCCAGCCCGCGATCACCACGCCGAGCAGGCCAAGATAGGCCAATGAGCCGATTTGATCGCCGGACATTCTGGTTCCCCTGCACCACCTGAGCAGGAATATAGGGATGGTCGCGGCTCAGATCACCTGCAGGTCGCGCATTCCGTCGATCACGAATTGAACCGACAGCGCCGCCAGCAGCATCCCCAGAAGCCGCGTGACCACGTTGATCCCCGTGGGGCCGAGCAGCCGCTCGAGCGGGGTCGCCAGCAGGAAGAGCGACAGGACCACGGCCAGAACCGCGGCCATGACGAGGTGGACGAGCAGGATATGGGTCGTGCCGCCCCCGTCCTGCCCGGTCAGCAGGATCATCGTGGCGATGGCGCCCGGCCCCGCGATCAGCGGGATGGCCAGCGGAAAGACCGAGGGGTCATCGGGGTGGCCGCTGTCGGCCTGCCCCTGACGGCGCTGGGTGCGGCGCTCGAACAGCATGTCGAGCGCGGTCAGGAACAACAGGATGCCGCCCGCCATGCGGAAGGCGGGCATCGAGATGCCGAGGAAGTTGAGCACCGCCTCGCCCGCCAGCCCGAAGAGCGTCAGGATGCCAAAGGCGACAAGGCAGGCGCGCAGCGCCACGATCCGCCGCTCGCGCACGGTCTGGCCCGCCGTCAGCGCCACGAACAGCGGCGCAAGGCCGATCGGGTCGATCACGACGAAAAGCGCCACGAAGGCGGGGATGTAGGCGGCAAGCTCCATGGCCCAGTGCCATGCCCCGCGTGCCGCCTGAGGTCAATGGCCGCGCGTGCCGCGCGAGAGGTCAACGCCCGCGCGTGCCGCGCGAGAGGTCAACGCCCGCTCAGCCGACGGGCCGCTTCATCCGGGCCATCAGGTTGGTCTTGAAGATGAACTGATGCACCAGCGCAGCGGCGACATGCAGCACGATCAGCAGCAGAAGCAGGGTCTTCATCGCCTCGTGCGCCTCGGCCGCGGCCTCGACCCCGCCGAACCACGCGACACCGCCCGAAACCGGCAGCAGCAGCATCAACGCGTAAAAGGCCCAATGGGTCGCATGGGCCGCCAGCTTGAGGGCGGGATGCTCTTCTTCCGGCGGGGGCGGCGCGCCATGGGTCAGGCGCAGCGCAAGCCGCCAGACGACCAGCACCGCGACCAGCCCGCCCATCAGCACATGTTGCGCGATCAGCGGGTCAAAGCCCACCTCGGCCCCGTCGAGCCAGCTTTCCCACGCCTCGGCGATGGTCTCGTGCAGGATGTATTGCAGGGCGATCAGCAGCACGACGATCCAGTGCAGGCGGATCTGGGTGCGCGTGTATCCGGTGGGGTGGGCCATGATGATGAAGATCCTCGTTACAAGTAATGGGCAAAGTTAAGCATTTTGGGTCGGTCCGTCACAACGGGTCATGGGGTCGCGCCGCGCCGTGTTGCGGTGGCGCGGTCGGGGCTTTCCATGTCCTCGGGCTGTTGCACGCGCGAGGCGGCGGGTTCCGTCGCGGGGCGACCGAATTTCGGCAAACGCGGTGACCTGCCGATGCA
>JAOARA010000364.1 GCA_025211115.1 Roseicyclus sp.
CCCGGTCGCGCGGCAGGCTCATACCCTGAAGGGCACCGGTGCAATAGCTGTCCCCGCAACCAATACCGACCCCGACACCAAAACCTCCTTTCGGTTCGCATTCGCGTGGACCATGGCCCGGCGAGCCTTGTTTTGTGACGCACGCTCGAGCCTGCATTGATCGTGGCTTCAGCGCGTTGAGCCGTGGGAATGGTCATTGCCCCCGAGAGAGGCAAGAACGGCACGCATGAAAGCGCGCCGACTTTACCAAAAGATCCCAGACGCTTACGCATAGAGGCCCACGCCTTTGAAACGGGTGTGCAGACCGATCTCGGAAAGACGAAAATAGATCAGGCCGCCCGGTCCGGGCGGCCTGAAGGATGGTATCGTCACGCAGGGCTCAGGGGCAGGGCAGCAGCTCGCTGCCGAGCCGCGGGCCGCCGTCGCGGACGTCGCGGTCCCGGACCTGCGTCATGTCGAACCCGAGCACGCGTCCGTTGGGCAGCGCGTAGGTGCCAACGGCCCCGCGGCCGTTGCGTCCGCCCTGCAAGGTGAACGAGACATCGCTGGGCCGTCCTTCGTCGATCATGACGCCGTGGTAGGTGATGCCGTCATTGGACAGCGCGACCATCGTGCCGCCGGGGTTGAGGTCGCCGACCCAGATGTTGCTGGCCACCATGCCGTGCATCTGGCCATAGGCCATGTTGTTGATCGACCACAGGCCCGACTGCGGGTTCACGCCGCGCCCCGTCGTGATCGGGAAGCTTCCGGCATCGCTGAAGTTCCGCATCGAGGTGATCTGGTCCCCGCCATAGCTGCCGTCCCAGCTGTTGGTGGCAAGGCTGTCCGGCCAGCGCCATTCCCCGTCCAGCTCGTTGCCGTCGAAGCGGAAGCGGAAGGCCCCGTAGCGATTGGCCATGTCATCGGTGAAGATCCCGCTGGCGCAATTGCCGACGACACGGCCCGCGATCACGCCCTGACCGGCGAAATCGCCGACCACGTAGCGCTGGTTGCCGACGATGTATTGCACGAGGTTGAGGGGGCCGCGATCGGTCTGCCAGCTGCCGGTGAAGGACTCGGCGACGGGCAGGTCTGCGACCGGCGGGATCACCACGGGCGGCAGCGGCTCTCCCGAGAGCCCTCCCTCGCGGTAGGCGATGAGCAGCGCCGCGCCGCTGAGGCCCGTCTGCGCCGCGCCGCCGGTCAGGGCCCAGTTGTAGGCTTCCATCAGGAACTCGAACTCGTGCTGGCGCAGGCTGCCGGTGCCGACCGGGTAGCCCATCGCGCCCTGGTATCGCTGGATCGCAGCGCGGGTGGCGCGGCCGGGGATGCCGTCGACCGGACCGGCCGAGAAGTCGAAATAGTTAAGCGCGGTCTGGATGCCGATCACCACCTGGGTCTGGCTGGGCTCCGCATCGGGTGTGCCCCGGCCCGCGTCGGCCGACGGCGTTCCCTGGGCGTCGGCCCGCTGCGCGGCATCCGCCAGGGCGAGCGCCAGCAGGCCGCCGGCCACGAGGAGACCGAGCGCCTCGTTGTTGTGAGAGTTGGCTTCGGCCCGTGTCACCGGGGCAAGTCCGATCGCCGTGGCGAGAATGGCTGTGGTGGCAAGCTTGAACATTGGTTTCCTGTCCCTTCTGGTTTTTCGTGGTGCTTGTGTGGTGGGTGGTTGGATGTGGTCGGGGGTGGACGCTGCAGACCTGCGCGCCGGTGGCGGCCGCGATCTCCGTTTCGTCCTCCGTTTCGTCCCTCGTGTCAGTTCAGCAGGTCCGTAAGCGCCTCGAGCGTCGCTGCGTCGGGCATACGGATGGCGAAGTCGTTGCAGACGGTCGCTTCAAGCGCATAGCGGTCGTCGTCCACGCGCAGGGCATAGAGCGTGGGATCGTCGAGCACTTCGGCGCCGCACCAGATGGACAGGCACTGCACCTCGACGGTGACCTCGAGTTCGGCCGGCGCGGTAAAGCCGCGGCGGGTCGCAAGGTGACCGTCGAAGCGGGCCGGAAAGCTGTAGGCGGTGCGTCCGCCTTCCTCCGACGGCCCGGCGGGGTCGGGGATGTCCGCGCCGCTGCGCGTCAGGGTGCCGTAGGCGAAGACGAACCCTTCCTCGCGTTCGGCAGCCAGCTGATAGGCGTTCTCGACCGTGGGCCGCATGCAAGACAGCGCGGAGACCGACCCGGTGGCTGCAAGGCTGGCGAGAGCGGCGGCCGCGAGGATCTTGAATCGTGACATCGGATGCACACCTCCAAGCTGGGCCTTTGTCGCCAGGGTGTGGGTCAGGTGCTGTCCGTCTCGTGTCATCTTGCTCTCTCCCCGCGCTGTGATGCGCTCTCTCAAGGTGCGTGGCCCGGCGTGTCGAGGCGTTGCCCCGTGAGCCGATGACCGACCTGTGCCGCCCCTCGGCCCGGACAGGCAATGACGCCACGGCGAAAGCCCATATCGTCGCGGTGTTATCGAATAACAGTTGGCGCGGCATATCATTGTCAATGCCTTAGCTGCCTCCCGTTCCATGGCGGTGCCGGCGGCCCTTCCCTGCGCGGGCGAGTCATCATGTCCGAACGGACCTGATGCACAGGCCATGCCAATGGCGCGGGCCGCGACAAGAACGCAGGCCCCGTCGCCACACGGCAGGAGGTGCAGGCGATCCCCGGGTCGCGCCTACCCGCCACTTCCGAGGATCGGCCAGGAAAGGTTTACGCTTTGGCGGCGGATACGCGCGGCCGGCACGGACAGTCCCGGTTTCTCCACCGGGACCGGCCTCGGCACCGTTGTCGCCGCGGGCCGAGAGGTGATGATACGCGACATGCGGGATCTGATCGTATCCAACGCCGTGGTGTCGGAGCGCCGACCCTCGGAGAGGTCAGGGCTTGGTCAGACGGCCACGCCGGCCGGGCGCAGCTTACGGCATCGAATTGATCGTGCGCTCGAGGCCCCGAATTGATGTGGGTCTTGAGGATCTGCGATGCGCCATCTCAGCCACCACGCTGGATTCACGAGATGAATCCCTCACCCGATCTGCACCACGGAGCCGACAAGGATCTTTCTGAGCGCCCCGCACATGTGCCGACAGGATACCCCGCGACCCGGTAAGGGGCCGCGGGGCTGAAACTGGCAGTGCCGATGTCTCAGCGCATCGAAGCGAGCATCTTTGCCTCGAAGCCCTTGAGGATCTTGCGCGCCGATCCGTAGGAGGCACGGCCTTCGGCTTCGCGCAGATCCGGGAAGATCGAGAACAGTTCTTCCCGCTGCGCTGCGTCGATCCCGTCCATCGCCATGTCGCCCGGCTGGAGGCTCTCGGTCCAGGACCCGTTCGCCAGAACCACCTGGTGCCGCTCGCACATCACGTGGACATAGGTGACCGCATCGACG
>JAOARA010000365.1 GCA_025211115.1 Roseicyclus sp.
ACCGGCACCTTGCAGGAGCGCATCATCTCGGTCGTGGTGGAGCCGATCATCAGGCTGCGGATGCGGCTGTGGCCATAGGCCCCCATGACCAGCATGCCGAAGCCCTCGGCCTCGACCATACGGCCCAGTTCCTCGTCCGGCTGGCCGGGCAGGATGCGCGTGTCGGCCTCGATCCCGCCGGCCGCCAGCACCGCGGCGGCATCCGACAGGCCCTTGCGGGCCTCGGGCGTCTCGGGGCCGACGGTCACGAGGGTGACGGGCAGCCCCGCGAAAAAGCGGCTGCGCGCGACGTGATCCACCGCCTTTTGCGCCGAGGCGCCGCCGTCGAAGGCGATCAGCACGCTGTCGATGGGCTGGAAGCTGCGGGCCGCCACGAAGACCGGACGATGCGCCGCGCGCACGATCCGTTCGAGGTTCGAGCCGAGGTGCCCGCGCGCGAAATCCGCCGCCTCGCCGCGCTTGCCGATGACGATGACGCGGGCATCGCCCTCGATCTCGCCGATGGTCTCGACGATGTCGCCCTGCCGCAGGCGCGTGGTGATCCCGGTCACGCCGTCGCGGTCCACGATGGCGCGGGCGTCCTCGAGGATGGCGCGGCCGCGCTGGCCGGTCAGCCGGGCGCGCTGCGCGTCGATCTCGGCCAGTTGCTCCAGCAATTCGCTGCGCGCGCCGAGGCGGATCGCGCCGGACAGGTCCGGCTTTTCCGGGGCCTCGCGGCGGCCGAGCACATGGATCAGCTCGACCGGGGCGGCGGTGCGCCCGGCGATCCAGGCGGCGTGGTGGCAGACGCTTTCGGAATAGATCGAGCCGTCCACAAGGGCGATGATCTTCTGCTCTGTCATGGGTCCGGCCCCTCTCAATGATCCAACAGCTTGTCCATGGCGCCCGGCTTGTCATGGATGGCAAGCTTGTCCACCAGCGTTTCGGTGGCGGCGTTCATGCCCACCACCTCGACCTCGGCCCCGTCGCGGCGGAACTTGAGGATCGCCATGTCCAGCGCCTGAACGCTGGAGATGTCCCAGATATGCGCGCGGCTGACGTCGATGACGACGCGCTCGGGGGCCTCGCGGAAGTCGAAGGCGGACATGAAATCCTCGACCGAGCCGTAGAACAGCTGCCCCTCGACGCGGTAGGTGCGCAACCGGCCGTCGGCGCTGATCTCGGAGGTCACGCGGAACAGCTGCGCGATCTTGGCGGCGAAGAAGACGCCCGACAACAGCACCCCCACCAGCACCCCGATGGCGAGGTTGTGGGTCCAGACCACGGTGACGACGGTGGCCAGCATCACGATGGAGGACGAGCGCGGGTGCAGCGCCAGGTTGCGGATCGAGGACCACGAGAAGGTGCCGATCGAGACCATGATCATGATCGCCACCAGCGCGGGCATCGGGATGATGCTGACCAGGTCGCCGAGCCCCACGACGAGGATCAGCAGGAACACCCCCGCCACGAAGCACGACAGCCGACCGCGACCGCCGGATTTCACGTTGATGATGGATTGCCCGATCATCGCGCAGCCCGCCATGCCGCCGATGAAGCCGGTGGCGGTGTTGGCGAGCCCCTGCCCCACGCATTCCTGGTTGCGGCTGGAGCGCGTGTCGGTCAGGTCGTCGACGATGTTCTGCGTCATCAGGCTTTCGAGCAGGCCCACGACCGCCACGGCCACCGAATAGGGAAAGATGATCCGCAAGGTTTCCAGGTTCAGCGGGATGTCGGGGATCAGGAAGACCGGAAGCGTGTCGGGCAGCGCGCCCATGTCGCCCACCGTGCGCACGTCGAGGCCAAGGGCCGCGACCAGCGCGGTCAGGACGATGATCGTCACCAGCGGCGAAGGCACGGCGGTGGTGATCCGCGGGAACAGGTAGATGATGGCCAGCCCCGCCGCGACCAGCACATAGGTCAGCGCGGTGACGTTGCGCGGGTCCAGTTCGGGCACCTGCGCCATGAAGATCAGGATCGCCAGCGCGTTCACGAAGCCGGTCATCACCGACTTGGAGACATAGCGCATCACGAAGCCCAGCTTCAGCAGGCCCATGGCGATCTGCAAGAGCCCCGCAAGCACCGTGGCTGCCAGCAGGTATTGCAACCCGTGGTCGCGCACCAGCGTCACCATCAGCACCGCGGTGGCCGCCGTGGCGGCCGAGATCATGCCGGGCCGCCCGCCCGCGATGGCGGTGATCACGGCGATGGAGAAGCTGGCATAGAGCCCCACCTTGGGATCGACGCCCGCGATGAGGGAAAAGGCGATGGCCTCGGGGATGAGCGCCAGCGCCACGACGAGGCCGGCCAAGAGGTCGGCGCGGATGTTGCCGAGCCACTGGGCGCGGTAGAGGTCGAATGAGATCATGGGGTCGCTGTCCGGTTGCGGTCCCGCGGCGTGCGCCGGACCTCCGTGCGGGGGCACGGCTTCCTTGCGGTTGTCCGGCGGATCGGCGGCCGGAAGAGCCACCCGGAAACGGGTCCGGGTCCAGGTTCGTCGGACCGCGGAATAGGCGCTGGGGCGCGAAATGGCAACCGGCGCGGTGGGGACAGGCCACCGCGCCGGGCCGTGTCAGTCGGCGGTGTCAGTCGGCGGCGGCGGCGGCCGGTACGGCCAGCGCCAGCGCCGCGGGGGCGGGCGTCTCGTGCAGGGCGCGATACCAGCGCGTGATCAGGGCGCGGTCCTCGGGCGGCATCGCGGTGACATTGCCGGGCGGCATGGCGTGGCTGACGCCCGCCTGAAGGTAGACCGCGGTGGCGTAGCGGGCGATCTCGGCCTCGGTATCGAGGCGCACGCCGCGCGGGGCCCAGTTGATGCCGGGCCAGACCGGTTCGGCGTTGTGGCACATCGAGCAGCGGCCCAGCACGACATTCGCCACCTCTTCGAAGCCTTCGCTTTCGACCACCGGCCGCAGGTGCGCGGGCACGCGGGCCTCTTCCTCCCAGTCGATGCCTTGCGACATGGGGGGCGCGGACAGCCACATGATGCCGATGAAGATCACCGCCGCCGCGCCCCATGTCCAATGCGGGTTCCCGGCGCGGGCGTGGCGGGTGTTGAAATAGTGCCGGATCAGGACGCCGAGCAGGAACACGAGGCTGGCGATCAGCCAGGCGTTCTGGGTGCCGAACGCCAGCGGGTAATGGTTCGACAGCATCAGGAAGATGACCGGCAGGGTCAGGTAGTTGTTGTGGGTCGAGCGCAGCTTGGCGATCTTGCCGTATTTCGGGTCGGGGCTGCGCCCCTCCTGCAGGTCGCGCACGACGATGCGCTGGTTGGGCATGATGATGAAGAACACGTTGGCCGTCATGATCGTGGCGGTGAAGGCCCCCAGGTGCAGCATCGCCGCGCGCCCGGTGAAGACCTGGTTATAGCCCCAAGCCATGACCACGAGGATCACGAAGAGGATCAGCATCAGCGTGGTGGGGCGCTCGCCCAGCCGGCTCTTGCACAGCATGTCGTAGAGCAGCCAGCCCACCGCCAGCGACCCGCCCGAGATCGCGATCGCCTGCCAGGTGCTCAGCGCGACCTTGTCGAAGTCGATCAGGAACATCTCGGCCCCGGTCCAGTAGACCAGCATCAGAAGCGCCGCCCCCGACAGCCATGTCGTGTAGCTTTCCCATTTGAACCAGGTCAGGTGCTCGGGCATCTGCTCGGGGGCCACGAGGAATTTGCGGATCTGGTAGAAGCCGCCGCCATGGACCTGCCATTCCTCGCCATGGGCGCCGGGGGGCAGGTCGGGCGCCTTGCGCAGCCCGAGGTCGAGCGCGATGAAATAGAAGCTCGAACCGATCCAGGCCATGGCCGTGATCACATGCAGCCAGCGGACCGCGAAAGCGATCCAGTCGGTCATGATGGCAAGATCATACATCGGGGGCTCCCTCCCACATCCTGTTTCGGGGAGAGGCTATGCGAAAGGGCAGGCTTCTGATAATTTCTGATTGTCCCGAGGACTTTCAAGAAAACCCGAAGAAACGCCGATGAACAACATCAACAACATCCGCATGTTCGTCAGGGTCTACGAGCTCGAGAACATGTCGGCCGCCGCGCGCGACCTGCGGGTGTCGGCCGCCGTCGCCTCGAGCCGGATCGGAGAGCTGGAAAAGACGCTGGGGGTGCGGCTGTTCACGCGGACGACGCGCTCGATCCAGCCGACCGAGCAGGGCCGCATCTTCTACGACAAGGCGGTCGCTATCCTCGACGCCGTGGACGAGGCCGAGGCCGCGGTCCACGAGATCACGCTGACGCCGCGCGGCTCGTTGTTCGTGGCAGCGCCCCTCGGGGTGGGCCGCCGCCTGATCGCGCCGCATGTCGCGGCCTTTCAGCAGGATTACCCCGAGGTTCACGTCAGGCTGCGCCTGTCGGATCGCAAGATCGACCTGACGGGGGAACGGCTGGACCTGGCCTTCGTGCTGGGCAACCCGCCGGATTCGGCGCATCGCATCAGGGTCATCGCGGATTGTCCGCGGGTCGTCTGCGCCGCGCCCGCCTATATCGCGCGCCGTGGCGCGCCGGCCCATGGGTTCGACCTGGTGAACGACGCGCATGACTGCCTGTTGCTGCGCTTTCCCGGCTCGACCGAGTTCCGCTGGACGCTCGAGACGACGGACGGCCCGCAATCCTTCGCGGTGTCCGGGCCGGTCAGCTGCGATGACGGCGACGTGCTGACGCAATGGGCGCTGGACGGGCGGGGGATCGTGAACAAGCCGGTGTTCGACGTGGCCCATCACATCGCCACCGGACGGCTTGTGCCGGTCTGCCAGAAGACGCCGCCGCCCCGCGCGCAGCTTGCGGTCCTGTTCCCGCACAAGCGCAACCAGGACCCCAAGACGCGGCTGTTCATCGAGTTCATGGCGGAGCGGATCAAGACCACCCTGCGCCAGAGCGAGCTAGCCGCATAGCTGCCTAGCCGCCTAGCTGCCGCGATAGGTCGCGTAGGAGAAGGGCGAGAGCAGGAGCGGCACGTGGTAGTGCGACGCCTCGGACATGCGGAAGCGGATCGGCACGATGTCTAGGAAACCGTCGGTCATCCCCTGCGCGCGCAGGTAGTCGCCGGCGTGAAAGACCAGCTCGTATTCGCCTGTGGCGAAGGCCTCGGAGGGCAGGATCGGCCCGTCGGTGCGCCCGTCGGCGTTGGTGAGCGTCTCGGCGATCTTGCTGCGCCCGCCATCGGTCAGCCGGAACAGCGCGATCCGAAGCCCCGCCGCCGGGGTGCCCTTGGCGGTGTCCAGAACATGTGTCGTCAGGTATCCGGTCATGGTGCCCTCCCTTGCTGCGCCATATGTGCCTTAACCCCGGTTCGGGGCAAAGTTTCAAGCCGGGCGAAACACTTTCAATCTTTCCTTGAAAGACCGAATTTTAATCGCGGTCTAAGCATAAGGTGAGATCGGGAGGATCACCTTGACGCTTTATCCACGAGACATGGCCGGCCACGGCCGCAATCCGCCCCCTGCCGACTGGCCCGGCGGGGCCCGGATCGCGGTGCAGTTCGTCCTCAACTACGAGGAAGGCGGCGAGAATTGCGTGCTGCACGGCGACCCCGCCTCGGAGGCCTTCCTGAGCGAGATCGTGGGGGCCGCGGCCTGGCCGGGGCAGCGGCACTGGAACATGGAGTCGATCTACGAATACGGCGCGCGGGCCGGGTTCTGGCGGCTGCACCGCCTGTTCACGGAACGCGGGTTGCCGGTGACGGTCTACGGCGTCGCCAGCGCGCTGGCGCGCAGCCCCGACCAGGTCGCCGCGATGCAGGAGGCCGGCTGGGAGATCGCAAGCCACGGGCTGAAGTGGATCGAACACAAGGACATGACCGAGGCCGAGGAGCGCGCGCAGATCGCCGCGGCCAAGCGGCTGCACGCCGCCGTCACGGGCGAGGCCCCGCGCGGCTGGTATACCGGGCGCTGTTCCGAGAACACCGTGCGCCTGATCGCCGAGGATGGCGGCTTCGACTATGTCTCGGACAGCTACGCCGACGATCTGCCCTACTGGGTCGAGGCGGGCGGGCGCGAGCAGCTGGTCATCCCCTACACGCTGGACGCCAACGACATGCGCTTTGCCACGGCGCAGGGGTTCAACGCGGGCGACCAGTTCGAAGCCTACCTGCGCGACAGCTTCGACACGCTCTATGACGAGGGGTTCCGCGGCGCGCCCAGGATGATGTCGGTGGGCCTGCATTGCCGCCTGATCGGGCGGCCGGGCCGCATCGCGGCGCTGCGCCGGTTCCTCGACTACATCGACGGGTTCGAGGATGTCTGGGTCGCGCGGCGCATCGACATCGCCGAGCATTGGGCGCGGCGGCACCCGCCAGTCCGCCCGGCGCTGCGCCCCTCCACCATGACGCGCGACGCCTTTGTCGCGCGGTTCGGCGGCATCTTCGAGCATTCCCCCTGGATCGCCGAGCGCGCCTGGGACGAGGGGATCGGCCCGGCGAACGACAGCGCGCAGGGCCTGCACGCGGCGCTGACGCGGGTCTTTCGCATGGGCAGCACCGACGAGCGCCTCGGCGTTCTGTGCGCGCATCCCGATCTTGCCGGAAAACTGGCCGCAGCTCGGCGGCTGACGCCTGAATCGACGGCAGAACAGGCGGGCGCGGGGCTTGACGCCCTCGGCGACGACGAGCGCGCCCTTTTCACGGAGCTGAACAGCCGCTACGTGGAGGCGTTCGGATTTCCCTTCATCATCGCCGTGCGCGACCATGACAAGGCGTCCATCCTCGCGGCCTTCCGGTCCCGCCTGTCGCAGGACCGCGACAGCGAGGTCTCGGAAGCCTGCCACCAGGTCGAACGGATCGCACGGCATCGTCTCGAGGACCTGTTGTCATGATGCCCGACCCCCGCCCCGTTTTCGACCCCGCCAGCGCCATCGCGCCGGACGGCTACGCCTTCCCCCCCGGCGGAATGCCGGACCCGTCGGCCGACCCGGTCGGCACGGCGGTCTTCACGCCCAGCTACGCGGTGCTGCCGGCCGACACGCAGCGCGACATCGTGAGCAGCATGTTGCCGGGCTGGATCGGCCACCGGGCCTGGATCCTCGCGCGGCCGATGACCGGCTTCGCCGAGACCTTCGCGCAATACGCGGTCGAGCTGAAGCCCGGCGGCGGCTCGGCCACGCCCGAGCCCGACCCCTCCGCGCAGGCGGCGCTCTTCGTCGCCAAGGGCACGGCCCGGCTTGTCATCGGGGCCGAGACCCACATGCTGACGCCGGGCAGTTTCGCCTACCTGCCGCCGGGCGCCCCCTGGGAGATCTGGAACGACGGCGAGGCGCCGTGCGGCTTTCACTGGATCCGCAAACGCTTCATCCCCGGCATGGAGCCGACCCCGCCCGCGCCCTTCGTGGTGCATGAACGCGACGTGCCGCGCACCGGGATGCCGGGGGCCGAGGACAGCTGGGCGACGCAGCGGTTCTTCGACCCGATGGACCTGGGTTACGACTTTCACATCACCATCGTGAACCTGCAGCCCGGCGGGCGCATCCCCTTTGCCGAAACGCATGTGATGGAGCACGGGCTTTACGTGCTGCAGGGCACCGGGCGTTACCTGCTGAACACCGATTGGGTCGATGTGGGTCCGGGCGATTTCATGTGGCTGCGCGCCTTCTGCCCGCAGGCCTGCATCGCCACCGGCGACCAGACGTTCCGCTACATGCTCTACAAGGACGTGAACCGCCATCCGGCGCTGAGCCTCGGGGCCTTGTAGGCGCCGCAGGGCATCCCCGGCACCCGGTGCCGGGCCGGTTCGGCCGCGGTCGGACCTCATGGCGGGACCCGGAAGGAGGAGCCGGGCCCCGTCACCGCCCCCGCCCGCCTTGGAGCGTGCCGGGGGACAACCGTCAGAAGGGAGGAAAGACCAATGGCTGACGCATCCATCGGGACGCCGGAGCAACTCCGCGACCCCAACTACACCCCGCCGCTGATCAAGGCCGTGCCGCTGGGCATCCAGCATGTGCTGGCGATGTTCGTCTCGAACGTGACCCCCGCGATCATCGTTTGCGGCGCGGCGGGGTTCGGCTTCGGCTCGAACAGTCCCGACTTCCCGCAGATGATCTACATGATCCAGATGTCGATGTTCTTTGCCGGCATCGCCACGCTGTTCCAGACCATCGGCGTGGGCCCCGTCGGCGCGCGCCTGCCGATCGTGCAAGGCACGTCCTTCGCCTTCATCCCGATCATGATCCCGCTGGTCGCGGGCCAGGGGGTCGAGGCGATCTCGGTCCTGATGGGCGGCATCGTGGTGGGCGGGCTGTTCCACGCCACGCTCGGCCTGTTCATCGGCAAGATCCGTTTCGCCCTGCCGCCGCTGGTCACCGGACTTGTCGTGACGATGATCGGCCTCGCGCTGGTCAAGGTCGGCGTGCAATACGCCGCGGGCGGGGTTCCGGCCATCGGAACGCCCGAATACGGCTCGTTGCAGAACTGGACCGTGGCGGGCGTCGTGATCCTGGTCACGCTGGGGCTGAAGTTCTTCGCCCGCGGGATGCTGTCGGTCTCGGCGGTGCTGCTGGGCCTTCTGGCGGGCTACGTCGTCGCCTATGCCATGGGCATGGTCAGCTTCGGCAACGTGGGCCGCGCGGCGACGGTCGCCTTGCCCAACCCGTTCCACTTCGGGATCGAGTTCTCGGTCGCGGCGATCATCGGCTTCTGCCTGATGTCCTTCGTCTCGGCGGTCGAGACGGTGGGCGATGTCAGCGGCATCACCAAGGGCGGCGCGGGCCGCGAGGCGACCGACCGCGAGATCGAGGGCGCGACCTTTGCCGATGGTGTCGGCACGGCGCTGTCGGGCGTCTTCGGCGCGCTGCCCAACACCTCGTTCAGCCAGAACGTCGGCCTGATCGCCATGACCGGCGTGATGAGCCGCCATGTCGTGACCATCGGCGCGGTCTTCCTGATCCTCTGCGGGCTGGTGCCCAAGGTGGGCGCGGTGATCTCGACGGTGCCGATCGAGGTGCTGGGCGGCGGCGTGATCGTGATGTTCGGCATGGTCGTGGCCGCGGGCATCTCGATGCTGTCGGACGTCACCTGGAACCGCCGCAACATGGTGATCTTCGCCATCGCGCTGTCGCTGGGCCTTGGCCTGCAGCTGGAGCCGGGGGCGCTGCAGCACCTGCCCGACACGCTCAAGGTGCTGGCGACCTCGGGCATCCTGCCCGCGGCGCTGATCGCCATCGTGCTGAACCTGCTGCTGCCCGAAGAGCTGGCGGCCGAGGCGACCGAGGAGGTCGCGGGCGGCCTGTCGGGCCATGGCAAGGGGCAGATGCCGGGCGAGTGAGCCGCGGCGCGTGAAACGACAGGGGGCCCCGGCATCGCGTGATGTCGGGGCCCTTTGCGTTGCGCAGTGTCACGCGGCGGGATGCCCCCCGCCAAGGATCACGCCCGCGACGCGTTCGGCCGAGGCCAGCGCCCCCTCCATCAGCCCGCCCATCTCGGGCGCGGTTTCGGTGCCCGCAAGGTGCAGCCGCCCCCCGTCCAGCCCCGCAAGCGCGGCGGGCAGACCATAGGCCGGGTGACCGGGCGGCGGGCGCTGGTCGGCCCCGGTCGCGGTCAGCGGGTCGCAGGCCCAGTCCTGCAACGCGACCTGAAGCGGCGCGCGGGCCTCGGGCCCGAACAACCGCGCGAGCTGCTCGAGCGCCAGCGCCTCGATCCGGGCGCCCTGCCCCCGGCGCTGCGCGGCGGGCACGCCGAGAAAGCCAAAGAGCGCGGCGGGGCGGCCCTCGGGGCCGCTTGCGTCGTGGATCTCGGCCAGCGGCCCGCGGCGGCTCATGGCGTCGCCCGACAGGCCCGCTTCGCGCCAGAACGGGCGGTCGTAGACCGCGACGAACTTGGCATGGCCCGCCATCCATGTGGGGATCGCCGCCAGCGCCTGCCGCGCCGCCGGGGCAAGCGGACGCTCCTGCAGCAGGGCGGCGGCCAGCCGGGGCGGCAGCGCCAGCGCGACATGGGCCGCGGTGCAGCGCGTGCCGCAGGCGAGGCTCAGGCCATCCGGCCCGACCGCCCGCACGGCGCGCGACAGGTGCAGGCGCTCGGGCGGCAGGCGGGCGGCCAGCCCCTCGATCAGGCTGATCATCCCGCCATCAAGCCGCAGCGACCCTTCCATCGAGGCATGGCCCATGCCGCGGTGAACCGCGCCGGACGCGTCTTCGAACAGGATCTCGCCGGCTGCGTGTTGCGCAAAGGGCGACAGGCCCAGCCGCTCGATCAGCCGGGCGATGCGGGGCTGGCCGGGCCAGGCCCAGGACGGGCCGAGATCGACGCGGCCCGTCGCGGTGCCCATCGCCGCGATGCGGCCGCCGAGACGGGGGCGGGCCTCGAACAGCTCGAAGGGCACACCGGCCCCGTGGAGGTGATCGGCCAGCGCCAGCCCGGCGAGGCCGCCGCCGATGATGGCGACATCCGTGATGATCTCGTCGCTGGGGCGCATCGGGCCGTCCCGTCCGTCATGGCATCAGGGCCGGATCGCACGGGCAGGCCCGCACCGCAAGCGGGGGCGTGGCGCGTCAGAACCCCTGCGCGCCGCCGTCCTTGCGCGGGTCCGAGCCCGCGGCATAGCCGCCGCCCTCCAGCCGCTCGATCAGCTGCGCGCCGCCGAAGCCGAAGGCGCTGTCGGGGGCTTCGACCGTGATGGCGTGACCGAGGGCGGCCAGCGCCTCGCGGGTGGCGGGCGGCATCGCCTCTTCGCAGGCGACCTCGCGGCCCTTGACGAAGCGCCAGCGCGGGGCGTCGGCCGCTGTCTGCACGTCCTGCCCCCACAGCTGCGTGCGCAGCACCATCTGCACATGGCCCTGCGCCTGCATCGGGCCGCCCATCACGCCGAAGCTCATCTTCGGCGCGCCGTTCTGCATCAGGAAGCCCGGAATGATCGTGTGGAAGGGGCGCTTGCCCGGCGCGACCTCGTTCGGGTGGCCGGGCGTGAGCGTGAAGCCCGCGCCGCGGTTCTGCAGGCTGATGCCGGTGCCGGGCACCACGACGCCCGAGCCGAAGCCGGCGTAATTCGACTGGATGAACGAGACCATCATCCCCGAGGCATCCGCGGTGGTCAGGTAGACCGTGCCCCCGTGCTTCGGCGCGCCGGGCCCGTAATCCTGCGCGCGGTCGATGTCGATGAGCCGCGCGCGCGCGGCCAGGTAGCCGGGGTCGATCAGGTGCTGCGGGGTGACATCGGTCATGAAGCGGCTGTCGGCGACATGGGCGTGCAGATCGGCGAAGGCGAGCTTGATCGCCTCGATCTGCAGGTGCAGCGCGCGCGGATCGTCGGCGTCGAGGTCGCGGACGCCCGTGTGCTGCAGCAGACCCAGCGCCATCAGCGCGGCGATGCCCTGCCCGTTCGGCGGGATCTCGTGCAGCGCGTTGTCGTCGAAGGCGGTCGAGATGGTGCCGCACCATTCGGGGCTGTAGCCGGCCAGGTCGGCCTCGGAAAGCGCCGCGCCGTGCTGGCGGGCGAAGGCGGCGATCTTCTCGGCCAGCGGCCCCTCGTAGAAGGCGCGGCCCCGCGTCTCGGCGATCATCCGCAGGCTTTCGGCCTGCCCCGGATGGCGGAAGCGTTCGCCCGCCCGCGGCGCACGGCCACCGGGCATGAAGGCCTCGGCATAGCCGGGCTGCGTGGCCAGCGTCTCGGCCCCGCGCGCCCAGAGCGCGGCGATCACGGGCGAGACGATGAAGCCGCTTTCGGCATAGCCGATGGCGGGGGCCAGCACGGTGGCGAGGTCGAGGGTGCCGAACCGCGCGCTCAACTCGGCCCAGGCGGCGATGGCGCCGGGCACGGTCACGCTCTCCCAGCCGCGGAAGGGCATGGTGTCCTGCCCCTTGAAGCGATCGGGCGTCCAGCCCGCGGGGGCGGGCCCCGAGGCGTTCAGGCCATGCAGCTCCTTGCCGTCCCACAGGATGCAGAAGGCATCGGAGCCCAGCCCGTTGCCGGTCGGCTCCACGACCGTGAGGGTCGCGGCGGCGGCCAGCGCCGCGTCGACGGCATTGCCGCCGCGCGCCAGCATCGACAGGCCCGCCTGAACGGCCAGCGGCTGCGAGGTGGAGACGAGATTGTCGGCGAGCACGGGCGAGCGCCGGGACGCGTAGAGCGCATCGTGACGGAATGACATCAGGTGGGTTCCTTACCGGATCTTGCTTGGGATCTTGACTTGAGAATGCCCCGGATGGCCCAGACCACCGAGAGGACCGCCGCGACGAGGAGGATAAGGCTCACCGGGCGCGTGAGGAAGAGGGACCAGTCGGGGTCCGTCATCAGGGCGCGGCGCAGGTTGGTCTCGGCGATCGGGCCGAGGATCACGCCCAGCACCAGCGGCGCGAGCGGGTAGTCGAGCGCCCTGAGCGCATAGCCCAGAAGCCCCACGGCCGCGAGAAGGTAGAGGTCGGTCACCCGGTTGTTGAGCGCGAAGGAGCCGACGACGCAGCAGACCAGCACCACCGGAACGACGACCCATTTCGGCACCTCGGCCACCCGCAGGAAGGCGCGCATCGACAGGACGCAGACCACCAGCATCATCAGGCTCGAGACGGCCATCGCAAGGAACATGCCGTAGACGAGATCGGCATTGTCCATGATCAACCGCGGCCCGACCGAGATGCCATGCACCATGAGCGAGGCCATCAGGATCGCATCGACCGCCGAGCCGGGAATGCCCAGCGAGATGAGCGGGATCAGCCCGCCGCCCGCGGTGGCGGAATTGCCCGCCTCGGAGGCGACGACGCCGTCGGGCGTGCCCTTGCCGAAGGCTTCGGGGGTTTTCGAGGCGCGCTTGGCCTGGTCATAGGCCACGAGGTTGGCGATGGAGCCGCCCGCCCCCGGCAGCGCGCCGATGGCGACGCCGACCATGGAGGACCGGACAAGGTTGACCGGGCGCATCAGCACCTCGCGCATGACCTCCCATGTCTTGAACTCGATCTCGCCGGTCACCAGCCGTTCGCCGCGCTTGATCGCCTCGGCATCCTCGACCTCGGAGGCGAGCTGCGAGATGGCGAAGATGCCGATCAGCACGACGAGAAACGGCAGGCCCGCGGCCAGAAGCTCCCAGCCCATGTCGAAGCGCGGCCGGCCCATGATCGGATCGGCCCCGACGGTCGAGATCGCCAGCCCGATCAGCGCGGCGATCAGCCCGCGTTGCAGCGAGTTGCCGACAAGGCTTGCCACGATGGTCAGCGCGAAGACGATCAGCGAGAAATATTCCCACGGGCCGAGCCGGACGGCGAAGATCGCCAGCGGCGGGGCGGCGACGATCAGCACCAGGGTGGAGATGATGGTGCCGAAGAACGAGGCCCAGACACCGAGCGACAGGGCGCGGCCCGGCTCGCCGTTGCGGGCCATGGGGAAGGCGTCGAAGGTGGTGGCGACCGAAGAGGGCGTGCCGGGAATGCCCAGCAGCGCGGCCGAGATCAGGCCGCCGGTGTAGCCGCCGACATAGACCGACAGCATGACCGAGATGCCCTGCAGCGGGTCCATGGTGAAGGTCAGCGGCAGCGTGAGAACGATCGCCATGGTGACGGTGAAGCCGGGGATGGCGGCGGCGATGATGCCCGCGATGGCCCCTGCGAGCATCATGGCCAGCGTCACCGGCGACAGCACCTCGGACGCACCCAGAAGAAACGCCTCCATGCGCTAGTGCCCCCTTGGAAGGAAAACGTTGAAGACCTCGGCAAAAAGCCAGTTGAGGCCGAAGGAAAAGAGCAGCGACAGCACGATCGCGGTTGCGATGGCGCCGCGTGTCTTGGGCGCAAGCGTGACCTGCACCACCATGAGAAACAGCAGCGTGGCGACCGGGTAGCCGATGACCGGCATCGCGGCCACGTAGAGGGCGAGGCAGGCAAACAGCACCAGCACCAGCCGCTTCTCGCGCAGCCAGGTCGCCGCCGCCGCGCCGAAATCGGCATAGGCCCCGGCCGGGATCTTGCGCAGCGCCCCGATGATGGAGACCACGAGCAAGAGGCTCAGGCAGCCGTGGACGATCATCGGAAAGGCCCCTGCCCCGAGGATCTCGAAGCGCGAGGTCGGCATCGCGCGGGCCTCGAGGAACAGGCCGACCGAGACCGCCAGCAGCGCGACGTAGGACAGGAGGCGGGCGATCTCGCCCGCCCCCTGCCGCGATGCGCCTGTGTCGAACTCGCTCAAGGCGCGATGACCTCTGCAAGCCGCTCGACCGTCTCGGCGAGATTGGCGAGATAGGCCGAGTAGGCCTCGCGGCCGCGGAAGGCGACATCGGCCCCGGCGTTGTTGATCTGCTCGACGAAGGTCGGATCCTGCGACAGCTCCATCAGCGCCGCTTCCATCGCGGCCTGCGCCTCTTCGGGAGAGCCTGCGGGCATCACGATACCGCGGGTGATCGACAGATCGAGCTCGGCACCCAGCTCCATGAAGGTCGGGACATCGGGCGTCTGTGCCATGCGCTCGGTCGCGCCGGTGGCGAGGAACACGAGGTCGCCGTTCTCGGCGAACTGCAGCGACGAGGAGATGTCGCCGATGGCGAGATCGAGGTTGCCGCCGACCAGCGCGCGGATGCGCTCGCCCGTGCCCTCGTAGCCGACGTAGCGCCATTCGATGTCGAAGGCTTCGGCGATCATGGCCGCGTGCAGATGCGGCACGCCGCCCAGCGTGACCCCGATGGTCAGCTCGCCGGGATTGGCCTGCGCGTATTCGACAAGCCCCTCCATCGTGTCGAAGGGCTGATCCGCGGCGGCCACCAGGTATTGCGGCGACGCGGTCATCAGGGCGATGTGGTCGAAATCATCCCACGCCAGCTCGGTCAGGCCGGTCGCCGTGGCGGCCAGCAGCCCCTCGTGAACCTGGCTGATCGTGTAGCCGTCCGCGTCACGGCGCGAGGCCTCGGTCAGGCCGACGGTTCCGCCGACGCCGGGCATGTTGATCACCGGCATCTCCACGCCGAGATAGGGCGTCACGTTGCCCGCAACGATGCGCATCAGCGTGTCGCTGCCGCCACCGGGCGACCAGGGCACGATGAATTCGACGGGTTTGCTCGGATAGTCCTGCGCCAGCACGGGCGCGGTCAGGCTTGCGATGGCAAGGCCCGCGGCTGCGACAACACGCGAAACAGTCTTCATGGTGATCTCCTCTGGGTAACCGTCGGTAGGTGACCGTCGATGTCTGGGCAGATGCCCGACACTTGGGCTGTGCAAATCGGTAACTGCACAAGCACGGCTTCAGAAAGCGATTTCCTTTTGCATTTTCATGAAGAATTTCTTCATAAAGCTGGCATGGACATTCGCCAGCTGCAAACCCTCGTCGCCGTCGCGGACACCGGAAGCTTCTCGGCCGCAGCCGCGGTGGTGAACCTGACGCCGTCGGCGGTCGGCCAGCAAATTCAGGCGCTTGAGGGGGAAATGGGCGTCCTGCTGTTCGACCGGAACACGCGCCCGCGGCGGCTCAACGCGAAGGGCGAGGAACTGCTGCGCGCGGCCCGGCAGGTGGTGCAGACCATGACCGAGGCGCGGCTGGCGATTTCCGGCGGGCGCACCGCCGGGATGCTCAATTTCGGGGCGATCCGCACCGTTTCGATGCATCTCGTGCCCCGCGCCTTTGCCGAGATGCGCGCGGTCTTTCCCGATCTGACCTTCGAGCTGACCGTCGGCATGTCCGAACGGTTGATGTCCGACGTCGCCGCCGGGCGGCTGGACGCGGCGCTGGTGGCCGAGAATGTCGGCGTGCCCGCCAGCCTGTCCTGGACACCGGTCCTCACCGAACCGCTGGTGCTGATCGCACCCCCGTCGGAGAGCTGGCGCAGCGACCGCTCGCTCCTCGGGGACCTGCCCTTCGTGCGTTACGTGACCGAGGTGCCGCTCTCGCGGCAGATCGAGACGGAACTGGCCGCCCTGTCGATCACGCCGCGCGACATCGTGGCGACCAACACGATGCCGTCGGTCATCGGGATGGTGCAGGCGGGCTTGGGCGTGGCCATCGTACCGAAGATCGCGCTTCTGACCGCCGGTGCCGACAGTGTCCACGCGCGCCCGTTCAACGACGGCGCGATCACGCGGCGGGTGGGGCTGGTCCAACGCCAGGTCTCGTCCCGCTCGGAGGTGCTGGCGCGGCTGCGGCAGGCGCTGTGCCGGGTCGCCGCTCTGGATGGGCTGGGCGGCGACGACGGGCCGGGCGCGCCGCGGGTGGACAGCTTGGGCTGAACCAACATGAACAACCGCGACCGGCAGACCTGCAGCGCCTTGTGAGCGGTGCAAGCGGATCCGGTCAGCGCGCCTTGGCAACCATTCGTGGCACTCCGGCATCAGCCGGGCCTGCTGGCAACAGCTTCGTGCGATGCGGTGCGCCCCATCCAGGTCCGAATGCCGTGAGGTGTGGCGGGCCGGTGTTGCTCAGTTTCGCCGATCACATCCCACCCTCACCTTTTCGAGAAACCGGGAGACACCCACAATAGTCGACCGGTCCGAACTTTGAGTTGAATTTCAAAACGAAAGATTTTGCGAATCACACCCTTAAAATTTTGACAAAACATTGCACCAACAGGCGACGCATCAAAATACATTGATGATCCCCAGTCCAAAGACTCAAGTCCCGATCTAAGGATTATTCGCACCCTGTGGCGAAATCTGAAAAGAACGTGAGTAATTGGTTAAAAAACCTGGAGTCCGGCAATGTCCGATCGAGCAAAGAATACAAAAGGTGTGGCGGCCGTCCTTATCGCAAGTCTTCCGATGGCAGCCTGCGTTACGCCACAACACGACGAAATGCTGTGCTGGCAACAATACGGTCAGTACTTCTGCACGCCACTCGCTGCCATGGCGGAATACCCGGCCTGGATTCCGTCCGATGACGCGACGGTCTTTCCGGCTGCGCCACGCGGTGCCCGGATCGTGACGCCTGCGCCAGCCGGACCTGCAAGCGCATCGGCCAGCAACGGGTCGGTCACTGCTGTTTCCTCTGGTGGCAGCGGCGGCGGCGGCCAATCCGCAGCGGCGGCCAGCGACGGGTCAGTGACCGCCACGAGCGGCGGTGGAGCAGCTGCGGCCAGCCTCGGCTCTGTCGCTGCTTCGAGCTACGGCGGCGCGGCCGCGGCGAGCGATGGTTCGGTCACCGCGACAGGCACTTCGGCGGCTGCCAGCGATGGTTCGGTTGCAGCGAGCAGCGGTGACGGAAGCTCCGCGGCGGCGAGCGGAGGCTCGACAGTCGCTACTGGCGGTAGCTCTGCATCTGCAAGCCTCGGATCGGTTTCGGTAAGTGGGCCGGGCGGTTCCGCTGCGGCAAGCGACGGCTCCGTCGTTGCGACGTCCAATTGAGCCCCCTGACGAACGCATGCGGTCCAGTCATGACACAGATCACACAACGCAGGCTAAATCGGAAGGGAGTCGTGCGGTCGTTCATCGCCGCTGCGATCCTCTTGTCCTCGCCCGCGGCGGCCCAGAACTTCGGGTCCGCCGGGGGATCGTGGTCGGCAAACTGGGGGTTCTCGTCGGCGTCTGACAGGTCCCTGCGGCTGCAGGAGGCACAGGCCATCCGCAGCGCGCAGCAAAGCGCGGGCCCGACGACGGTCGTCAACACGACGAACTACAACGACAGCAGGTCCAACTATCAGGAGATCCTTGGTGGTGACGGCGGCCTTGGTGCCATCGATTTCCAGATCGGCGACGCGATCGGGCAGAACACGAACTCGGTCGGGGCCATGAACACGGGCAGCACCGAGATCACCGTGAACGGCAGCGACAACTACATCGACGCGATCAACAGCGCCGACTCCCAGGGCTGCGTGGACGGCAGCATCCTGACCGAAACGCTCTCCATGCTTGGTGCCCTCGAACAGGGTGACGGCGTCACGGTCAACGCCAGCAGCCCTCCGGCAAGTGAGTGCCAATGATGGAACATCATTACGAGTGCCAAGGAGCGTCTGACGTGCAGAGCAGAGAACCTTCTGCCTGCGCGTCCGTTGCACGTGATGTGCAAACCGCCGTCAGGCGGACGTTGCTCGTTGTGTTGATGGGCTCGGTCGCGGCCTGCGGCGTAGCGCGTGACGCGTTCACGCCCGTCACACGCAACATGGAACTGCCGGACGGCCCACCGGTCGAAGAGATCGTCACGAACTTCGACCAGGCGTTGCAATGCCTCCAGGGTCACCTGCCCGAGCAGGTGACGTTCGGCGTCGGGCAGGTCGTGGATGCCACCGGGCGCGAAAGCTATGCCGAGGGGGCCACAGGCCGCTTCGTGAGCCAGGGCGCTGCGGAAATGGTGCAATCCGCGATGTTCCGCGCGGGCGCGTCCGTGGTGAACCGGCGCGATCCGGCGATCCTTGTGACGGAAACGCAGTGGGGCATCCGCGACATCCAGCGGCAATTGCCGGTCAATTTCTTCATTTCGGGCAGCATCAACAGCCTAGATTTCATCCCGGGCGGCGGTGCCTCGGTGTCGGTTGGCGGCGTTGGCCCCCGTTATCGGCAGAACCGCATCCTTGTCGGACTCGACCTGTCGCTGACCGACGCGTTCAGCGGCCGGATCCTCGCCTCGATCCCGCTCCAGCGGCAGATCTTCTCGCAGGAGGTCGGCGTCAGCGTGGGCCGGTTCTTCGGCGACACGCTGGTCAGCCTCGATGCGGGGGGACAGCGCCGCGAGGCGGTGAACTTCGTGCTGCGGCAGATGCTGAACCTCGCCACTTTCGAGTTGCTGGGCCAGCTGGTCGAGGACCAGCATTACCAGCGCTGCCGCCAATTCGTCGCGCCCTTCGCGGGGCGTGTGACCCCCGGAGCCGGCAGTTCGCAATCCATGATCGCATCCGCGATGACGACGGCTGCGCTTGGGCCGGACGCCGCCCGGCCAGATGCCACGCCCGCGCCCACGCCAACGCCGACGCCGGCCTCTGCGCCGGCGGCCGGAGGCCAGGCCGCGGGACAGACACGGGACGCGGCCGAACGCTCGGTCGAGGCCCAGGTCCGGGAACTGGCGAACCGCGCGACCGTTGCCGCGGTGCAAGCGATTTCGGCCGCCGCCGAGGCCGAGGGCGCGCAGGAAGGCGACGTGCGCGCCAACAAGACCGCCGAAGCCATGCAGCTGGCACGGGCGGCGCTGCAGATCCTTCAGCGGGCCGCCGAACTGGGCCTATCCGGCCCCGAGGGCGATGCCGCGGCCGTTGTCGTGCAGGAGGCCATGGAAGACGCGATGGCCGCCTACGAGGCCTTGCAGGCCGAGCCCCAACTCGAGCCGGAGGCCCCTGCGGAGCCGTCGGTCTCGATCACCACCGCCCCGGCCGAGCAACCCGAACCCGCTCGATCCCGCGTCATAGCAGATCCCACCGGCGCCATGCCAGGTGGGCCCGGCCCTGCTGCCGCAACCGCCGCACCCAACGCCCCCCAGGTCTTGGTGCAGCCCGGCGGCGCAGGGCCGGAACCCGATCCGACGCTTTCACTTGGTGGAAGCCCATGAATTTGCCGTCCCGCGGGCCGGGGCGGCAAATCTGGGGTGATCTCGAAAGAGGCACCTCAGCCAGAACCGGGGACCCCTCAGCACTCCCCGAACCCAACGACGACACGAGGGGAGGTCGTCGCCAAAATGAACGAGAAGAAACATGCAAAAGCTTCTTGCTACTTCCGCGATCGCAATGATCGCACTGTCCGGCGCAGCGTTCGCGCAGGACGTCACCGACGCTGACTTCACCGTTGTCGATGACAACACCAACGTCACTGGAACACCTAGCCTTCTGTCGACCATTCTTGATGATGCAGAGACCATTCAGGTCAACATGATCAACGCGGCAGAAAACCTCGCGAACCTCGACGGTTCGATCAACGTTCTCGACTCCGACAGCGTGGATACCCTGCTGCAGGAACTGACGGCGGACGCTATTTTCGGGTCGCCGGTCTACACGTGGACCGAAGATGCTGAAACGGGCACGGGCACGGTTGAAGTCACGGGCACCGCAGACGAGTATGCCGCTGCTCAAGACGCAGGTGACGTCGTCGACCTGATCGATGTGCAGGGTGGCGACGACTTTGCAGGTCTTCTGCAGGGCGTGTCTCAGACCGTCGATGGCACGACCGCGATCGACTTCTTCGATCCGGCCGCTACGGTTGACGCGCTGCAGACGGATATCTCGAACCTGACCACCACGGTCATCGGCGCACTGAACACCGGTGTGATCGGTCAGAACGGCGATACCGGCATTGCGGCAAACACGCTCGCCATGGCCAACATGGAGCTGGAGTCGGTCGCACAGACCACCGGGGCGCTCGCCAACTCGGCACAATACTTCGATCCGGGTAATCTGCAGCTGGCAAACATCGCCACCAACATGGCGTCGGTTGTTGACGCAAGCGTCAACGTCGATCAGC
>JAOARA010000366.1 GCA_025211115.1 Roseicyclus sp.
GACCTGCACGGCGGATTTGAGATGCCGGTAATCCTCTTCCACCGAGGCGAAGCCGGTCGGCAGAAGCATGTGGTTGTAGACCGTGTAGGCCGAGACGCCCGCGGCCTCGACCCCCTCGGAAAAGGGCGTGCGGCGCAACCGGCGGGAGGGGGAGATCAGCGCCATTCGGGAACCTCGTCGGGCATGAAGGGAAGATCGGTGTCGTCGGGCCGTGCCCCCGCGGCGGTCAGCATCGCGTGGACCTGCCCGCGGTGATGGGCCTGGTGGTTGAAGAGATGAACCACGCAAAGCGCGTAGGGCTTGGACATCTCGCGCCCCAGCGCAAAGGAATACCAGTGCAGCTCGCCCGCCAGCTCCTCCTCGGTCACCATCCAGGACCAGCCCGCGATGCGCGCGTCGAGCCTGGGCCGCTCGGCCCAGAGCGTGGCCCAATCGTAGCGACCGGGCGAGTCGGCGATGCTGCCCCCCGACGCCTCGCCCCCGTCGAAGCGCGCCATCCACATCAGGTCGCCCCACATCAGGTGGCTGAGCGTCGCCCGGATCGAGCCGAAGAAGGCGCCCCGGTCCTCCTCGCGCGCGGCCTCGGACAGGCTTGCTGCCGCGTGGAACAGCGACTGGTTCTGCCACGCGTTGTAACGCGCCATGGTCTGGCAATAGGCGGGCGTGATCACGCGCCTTACCCCTTGCCCGGCCCGGACCAGTCGATCTGGCAGATCTCGGCCGAGCGCCCGCCGAAATCCCAGACCCGGCCATAGGCGCGCACGCGGCCCTTGGAGGCGGTGGCGACGGTGATGTCCGGCCCCATCCAGTATTTCGTGTTGCGGATCACGATATCCTCGTCCGGATCCTTGCCGCCCACGGGGAAAACCACCCCTTCGATCTTGCGGCCCACGGTGATGTGGCGCGTCTTGCCGTCGGTTTCGTAGCTGACCGGCTGACGCTCCACCCCGATCACTTCGCCGACGAGCACCTGGAACAGGCCCGTTGTGCCCTTGGCCTTGCCCGAGAAGATGTCGACCAGCGCGTTATAGGCCGCGTCGCTGGCGCGTTCGTCGATGAACAGCGCGACCTTCCAGTTGCCGCGGCTCATCATGCCGGGGATCTCGATCAACAGGCCGATGTTCAGCCCCGACAGGTCCACGTCGCCGTAATGGCCTTCGTCGATGCGCACGCCGCCCCAGGTCTGGCAATGCCCCTCGGTCGGCGGGTGCAGGCCCAGCGAAACGACGCAGGGGCAGAAGACGGTGCAGTTGCAATTCAGGATCAACTCGCCCTTGATCGCCCAAGGCACGCTGCCATGCCCCGAGCGCGGCGCGCCTGCCGCCCGGTTGTCGATGCGCGAGGGGGTCGCAATGCGGTCGCTTGCCATGTCTTTCTCCCTGTTCAGAATGCGGTCCAGAGGGTGACGGCGCTTGCAGCCAGCAGCGCCACACCCAGCGGTCGGGTCAGCCAACGCCCGATCTCGGGCAGTTTCTCGAGCGCCATCAGGATCGTGGCGATCCCCATGAACACCAGGTTCATCGTGCCCCCGACAAAGGCGAGCAGCATCAAGGCCCAGCAGCAGCCGAGGCAGACCGCGCCGAGGCGCAGACCGTTGCGCCACGGGCCTTCGTCGAAATGCTGCAGGAAGAACATCATCGGCGCGCGGCATTTCGACAGGCACGCCTCCTTGAGGGGCGTGAACTGCCACGCGCCCGCCAGCGCCAGAAGGGCCGCCGACAGGACCGCCGACAGGCTGGTGCCGAACGGGTCCAGAAGCCCCGCCTGAAAGAGCGCCAGCTGCGCAGCGGCGGCGAAGGCCGAGAAGCCGACCCAGATGGCGAGATATCCGGCCACCAGCCCCGCAAGCCGCGTCTCCGCCCCCGCTTGCCCGAGGGCTTCGTAGGTGGCGAGCGCGGGCAGCGCGGTGGGGGCCATCATCGCCGCCGACATGATCGCCCACATGGCGAGCAGGCCGAAGTAGCCCGCGGCATCGGGCGTCGCCACGCAGAGCGCGGCAAGAAACTCGATCCCGTAAAGCGAGGAGGCCGCGCGCAGATCGGCGGGCACCGCCATCGCGTAAAGCAGGCCCCAAGCGCCCAGGATCAGGCCGTAAAGGCCCAGCCAATGGGGCGCGCCCATGGCGCGGATGCGGGCTGCGATCATGGCGTGCCGCCCTCCCCGACGACTCGTTTTGCTGGACAAGAGAATTGTCAGACTTTTAAATGCCTGACAAATGAAAATCGACCCGAACAACCCCGCTGACCTTTCGGCCCAGATCGCCGCCGCGATCCGGGATGCGATCGTGTCGGGCAAGCTGATCGTGGGTGACCGGCTGCCGTCCGAGGCCGAGCTTTCCGAACAATTCCAGGTCTCGCGCCCCACGGTGCGCGAGGCGTTGAAGCGGCTGGCCGCGCAATCGCTGATCCGCACGCAGCGGGGCGCGTTCGGCGGCGCTTTCGTCAACCGGTTGAGCTATGCCGATGCGCATGCCCAGCAGATCACCACCTCGACCCTGCTTCTGGGGATGAACGACGTCAGCTTCGACACCGCCTGCGAGGCGCGCTTCGCCATGGAACGCGCCTGTGCGCGGCTGGCCGCCGAGCGGCGCGCGCCCGATCACCTGGCCACCATGCGGGCCGAGATCACGCGGCAGGGCCAGCCGGGCCTGAGCGACGAGGCGTTCTGCGCCTCGGATGTCGCCTTTCACCGCGCGCTGGTGGATGCGGCGGGCAACCCCGTCCTGTCCTACCAGCTGGCCGGCGCGGTCGAGGCGATGCAGCCGCTGATGAACATGATCACTTTCACCGCCCGCTCGCGCGAGGCGATCATCGCCCTGCATGCCCGCATCGCGGACGCGGCCGAGGCCCGCGACGGCGCGGACATCGAGGCCGCCCTGCAGGAGCTGGAGGTCTACACGCGCGAGCTGGCGCGCTCGGTCTTCGCCGCGCGCAGCGCGGAGCGCGGGGTCGAGTAACCGCGCCTGCGGACAAGCCTTGCGGACAAGGGTCATGGGCCCTACCTTCCATCCCGGTTTCACCGCCCACTCATCAACAGGGAAAACAGCATCATGACCCATCGCCCGGCCCTCGGCACCGCCCTGGCCCTCGCGCTGACCGTTCCGTCCTACGCCATGGCGCAGGATCTTCTGGTGTTCGACTATTCCGGGTTCGAGAACCCCGAGTTCCACCAGCCCTTCATCGACCAGCACGGCGCATCGCCCGAATTCGTCTTCTTCGGCGACGAGGACGAGGCGTTCCAGCGCCTGCTGGCCGGGTTCCGCTCGGACGTGACGCATATCTGCGCGGGCTCCGTGCCGCGCTGGCAGGAATCGGGCATCATCGAGCCCTGGGACCGGTCGCGCATCGCGGCCTACGAGACGCTGAACGCCGACCTCGTGGGCGAGGACGTTCTGGCCGGGTCGGCCGAGCTGTTCTTCCTGCCGACCGATTACGGCTCGACCGCCGTGGCCTACAACGCCGACGAGGTTCCGGCCGAGGATGTCGCCAGCCTCGAGATCTTCAACAACCCCGCCTATGCCGGCCGGTTGTCGATCCCCGACAACGTCGATGACGCCTATGCGCTGGCCTATCTCGCCACCGGCGTGACCAACTGGGCGAACGCGACCGACGAACAGTTCGAGGCGGCGACCGCATGGCTGCGCGGCATCCACGAGAACCTGCTCAACTACTGGGTCGATCCGGCGGAAATCCAGCAGCTGATGGCCTCGGGCCAGGTGCTGGCGGCATGGGTCTGGAACGAGGTTCCGGTCGCGCTGGCCGACGAGGGCTTCCCGGTCGGCTTCCAGCGCAACACGACCGAAGGCTCGAGCGTCTGGCTTTGCGGCTACGTCAACATGGCCGAGGGCGAAGGCTCGGAAGACCTGGCCTATGATTTCGTGAACGCCATGCACGCCGAGGCATCGGCCGGCCCGCTTCTGGTCAACGGCTTCGGCTCGGCCAATGACGCGGCGCTTCAGGCGCTCGGCGCCGAGGCGATGGAGGCCGCGGGCCTTGGCGAAGTGACCGTTCCGGTCCTTGCCCAGCTGCCGATCTCGAACGAGCAGCGCGAGCGTCAGGCCGAGGCCTTCGAGCGGATCAAGGCCGGGTTCTGATCCCTCGTCTCCGCTGAAGACAGGACGGGCGCCCCATGCGGGCGCCCGTTTTGCATCGGATCAGGACCAATCCCCGCGCATCCGGTCCCGCGCCAAGAGCGCGGCCTCGGCCCGATCGAGCCGCGCGCGGGCGCGTGCCGGGCACCCCTCCTCCGACAACGCCTTGCGCCACAGGCGCAGGCAGGACTTGGGCGACCAGGGCAGCGCCGCCTCGGCCATCCAGGCGCGCAGCTCGGGCGGGAGGCGGTCATAGACGCGCATCGGGTCCAGCTCGCGCCGCCGCGGCCGAAGCGAGGTCGCCCCGAGATTGCCGCGCCGCGTCACGCCGCATCCTCCTGCCTGCGCCAGCGGGGGAACGGGTCGGGCAGGTCGCGGGTGCGGACTGACAGGACGCAGGACGGTGCAAGGGCTGCAGGGCGGGGATCGGACATGGCGCACCTGTGATGTAATGTTATTACATACGTTATACGAACAGCCCACCGCCCCTCAAGTCCCCCGAGCCGCCTTGAAATCCCGCGGGCGGCTGCGTATGTTCAACGTGTTCCGGCAACGGGACTATGGCCATAAACGCGCTCGGAATAAGCGGCTCGGACCCGGGGGCGGTACCCGGCGGCTCCACCAAACCTCCGTCATTTGCGGATCATGGGGCCGAAACAGGATCGACGAACGTCTAAAGGGGTTGGCTTTGTCCCGGTGAGGCACCACCGTTATCGGTCCGAAACGTACAGTTGCAAATGACAACCGTGCTCCGGCAATGGCTCTGGCAGCGTAAGCTGCTCGAGTCGCCGAAACTAAGCCCTTGCGCCTAGCAGCGTAAGGCGGGGTCCGCAGGCACCTGGCAACAGAAGCCTGCACTTTCCCACACATCCTGATCGCGGCCCCGCCTGTCACGGGCCCCGCCTGCCACGGGCCATGCGCGCCCGCTCACGCTCGCGTGATCTTTTTTCAGGTGCAAGTGATCCAACCGGCTCGGCCCTGCGTTTAACGGGAAAGACGGCGCGCCGGGGTGCGCCGATGTGGATGTGAAAGGACGGCCATGACCGCCATCGACTATGTGAATTTCGCGGTTGCGGGTCTGACGATCCTCCTGGGGCTGATGGGCTGGCTTGCGCCGCGCTGGACCATGGAGCAGCTCGACATGCAGGCCGGCCCGACCAACATGGCCTATACCGAGGTCTCGGCCGCCTCGGGCTGCCTCTTCGTGGGGCTCGGGCTGGGCGCGATGATCCTCGACCAGCCGCTGGCCTGGGTCGTGGTCGGCCTGGCTTATGCGGGCGCGGCGACGGGTCGTGTCACCTCGATCTTCCGCGACAATGCCGCAAGCCGCCAAAGCTGGACGTTTTTCGGCTGCGAGGCCGGGCTGGCGGCGTGGCTGATCCTTGCCAATTTCGGGGGCGTCTGAGCCCCGGCGACGGCGGCGGCGGGCGGCAGAACGGGCGGCGGAACGGGCCGCCTTTCAAATCGGAACGAATCTTCTATGGTGTCGGCATCACTCCCCCAAGGGATGCTCTGCCATCATGTCCGACCACTCCGCCTCCATCGCCTATGGCCGCCTGATGCATCGCGCGATGCGCAGCCTGATTCAGCAGGTCCTGGAGGATGTGGCGCGGGACGGTCTGCCGGGGGATCACCATTTCTTCATCACCTTCGACACCACCGCGCCGGGCGTGGACATCGCCGACTGGCTGCGCGACCGCTACCCGGAGGAGATGACCATCGTCATCCAGCATTGGTATGACGGGCTGGCGGTGGATGATGACGGCTTTTCCATCGTGCTGAATTTCGGCGACAACCCCGAGCCGCTGCGCATCCCCTTCGACGCGATCCGCACCTTCGTCGATCCTTCGGTCGAATTCGGGCTGCGGTTCGAAAGCACCGAGGCCCCCGAGGTCGAGAGCGAAGATCCCGCCCCCACCGATGGCGGCGGAGAGCCCGCGCCGCGCCCCGCGTCCCACGATGCCGAGGTCGTGAGCCTCGACACCTTCCGAAAGAACCACTGACCCACTGGACCTGTCACAAAACCCGGTTACAACCCGGCTGACAGGCACGCGTTCAGGTGGGGTGGTCCGAATGGCCGGCAGCGATTTCGCCCTTTTCATGGGGCAGCTTGTGCGGCGCCCGCACCAGGTGGTGGCGCTTGCCCCCTCCTCGCGGTTTCTCTGCGC
>JAOARA010000367.1 GCA_025211115.1 Roseicyclus sp.
CTTCGGAGGAGACCGCGACCCCGGCCACCGGCCCCGCCGCACTGTCGAGCGTTGCGCCCGGCAGGGCCACGCCCTCGGCCGCGGTGAGCGCCAGCCGCCCCTCGGCGGCCTCGAGCGACAGGCCTAGCTCGGACAGACGCCGCCCGGCGGCATCGCGGATCGTGCCCTCCTGCAGCGCCGCGGCGAAGGCCTCGGGCGTCATCGCGCCCGCCGCCTCGAAGCGGATCGGCGTGCCCGCGGGATCGAGCGTCAGCGCCTCGACCGTGCCGCCGGGCAGCATGGCGAAATCCTGTGCCGCCTGCCGCGGCAGGGCCTGCAGGCTGGCCGAGGCAAGGCCCGCGGGCAACCGCCCCACGACGCCGCCCGACAGGAACTCGACCGGCGCGCCCTCCGCCAGACGCGCCGAGAGGGCCGGCACATCCGCAGGCGGCAGCGGGGCGGGCACCGCCGACAGGCGGCCCGCCCCGGCGTTGCCGGGCATCGCCTCGACGCGCAGGGCGCCCGCGGCGGCCAGCCGCGCGCCGGTTTCGACCAGCCAGCTCATGTGCCCGGCCCAGCCGCTCGTGTCGGTCAGGCGGATCCGGTCGCCGTCGGCGGCCTCGCCCTCGATCTCGACGGTCAGGCCCGGCAGGCCGAGCCGCCCGTTGCCCTCGGCCAGCACCGCCCCGTCGGGGCCGAGCGCACGCCACAGGCCCGCGGGCGCATCGCGCACCAGCTCGATCGGCCCCTCGGGCATCAGCGCCGCATCGGTCACGGTGACGCTGGCAGCCGCCGCGCCGCGGTTGGCGGCAAGGCCCTCGGCGCTCCAGCCCGCCAGCGACAGCAGGTCGCCGCCCGGCTCGCCCGCAAGGTCCAGCGCGCCGCGATGCACGAGGTTCAGGTCGCGCGCGATGGCAGCGGCCCAGGCATCGACATCCTGCGCGACGCCGCGCAGCGCGGCATCGGCCGAGGCCAGCCCGCCCAGCGTGCCGCCGGTGATCGCGCGGCTGCGCTCGGGCTGGGTCGGGTCCCAGGATTGCGCCACGAGGCGGCCCGGCTCGCCGGGCACAAGGTGCCCCGCCCTGGCCCCCGACAGGATCACCGGCCCGTTCGGGTCCGCCCCCAGCCGCAGCTCGGCCAAGCCGCCCGCGTCGATGGTGACGGAGACATCGACAAGGCCCGACAACTCCTTCAGCATCCTGTCGCGCCGGTCCAGAAGCGGGTTCTTGGCGGCACCGTCCTTCTGCACGGCGATGCTGCCCTGCAGCTCGGCCAGACCCTCGAGCAGGTCGTTGGCCTTGCCCAGCGCCACACCGGCATCCTCGGCGACGGCGCCGCGCAGCGCCTCGATGCCCTTGCCGAGGTCGGCCACACCGCCCGCCCGCGCCTTGCCCGCCTCGACCGCGCCGCGGCGGATGCCCATGTCCTCGGGCGAGGCGGCCAGCGCGGTCAGCGCGTCGAAGAACGCCTCGAGCTGCGGCAGCGGGCCACCGCCCTCGGTCATCAGGCGGGTTTCCAGCTCGCGCAGGTAGGGCGCGTTGGCCTCGGCCGCGGCAAGCCCGCCCGCGGCGTCACGGCTGCGCGCGGCAAGCAGCTGGTCGAAGGCGCGGCGGATCTCGGTGACCTGCACGCCCTGCTGGTCGATGCCGCGAATGAGCGGAGAGGTCTCGGCCCCCGCGATCTCGGTCTGCACCGTGTCGCGGCGGCTGTAGCCCTCGGTATCGACATTGGCGATGTTGGAGCTGGTCACGCTCATCGCGCTGCGGGTGGCGGCGATGCCGCTGGCCGCGATGGAGAAGAGATCGCCCACGGATCAGCCCCCCTGCCCGGCGCGGTAGACCAGCGGCGAGAGCTGGCGCACGATGGTGTCGGCAAGGCCCAGCCCCGCGCGCTCCGCGCCGCTTTCCGAGATCGCGCGGTCCAGCATGCCGTTCGTGGTGTCCGAGCCGGTCCCCTCGAACAGGCCCTCGCCCAGCGAGGCCTCGCGCGCGGTCTGCAGCATCTGCTGCAGCATCAGCGCCTCGAAGCCGCGGGCGGCCTCGATCAGGCGCGGATCGGGCCCGTCGGGGGTGCCCGCGGCGGCCCCGTTCAGCGACGGCGCAGCGGGCCGTGCCAGCGGCAGGGGCTGGGGCTGGGGCAGGATCGGGCGGGTGGCGGCGGTGTCCATGGCGGCGGCTTTCCCGGCTCAGATCACGATCAGGTCGGCGCGCAATGCGCCCGCGCGGTGCAGCGCCTCGAGGATCGCCACCAGGTCCGACGGACCGGCCCCCACCGCGTTGATCGCGTCCACCAGGTCGGACAGCGACACGCCGGGGTCGAAGACAAAGGCGACGGCGGGTTCTTCCTCGACGGTGATCTCGGTGTCGGGGGTGACGGTCGCCTCGCCGGGCACGGCCACGGCCCCGCCGTCGCCATTGATGACAGTGGCGGCCTGATCGACGTTGAAATCCTCGTTCACGCGCACGGTGAGCGAGCCATGCGAGACCGCGGCGGGCGTCACGCGCACCGGGCCGCCGATCACCACCGTGCCGGTGCGGCTGTTGATGATGACCTGCGCGGGCGGGCCCGCGGGCTCGACCTCGATCTGTTCCAGCATCCCCATGAAGGCGACGCGATGGGCCGGATCGGCCGGCGCGCGGACCCGGATCGAGGTGCTGTCGATGGCCAGCGCGACACCCGCGCCGAAGACCTCGTTGATCGCGTCCTGCACCGCCGCGGCGGTCGAGAAATCCCCGCGGTCGAGGTTCAGGACGAGGTATTCCGCCTCGAGGAACGGAGTTTCCACCATGCGCTCGACACTGCCGCCGCCGGGGATGCGCCCCACGGTCGGGATGTTCACCGTCAGCGACGAGCCGTCATTGCCGCTGACACCGAGGCCGCCCACCACGAGGTTGCCCTGCGCGATGGCATAGACCTCGCCGTCCGCGCCCAGAAGCGGCGTCATCAAAAGCGTGCCGCCCTGCAGGCTTTCGGCGCGGCCCAGCGTCGAGACGGTGACATCGATCTGCTGGCCGGGCCGCATCGCGGGCGGCAGCTCGGCGGTGACCATCACCGCGGCGGCGTTGCGCGCGTCGAGCGCGCTGGCCTCCACCTCGAGCCCGAGGCGCGAGACGATGGACTGGATCGACTGCCGCGTGAGCTGGGCATTGCCGTCGCCGGTGCCCGAAAGGCCCACGACAAGGCCATACCCGACCAGCGGGTTCGACCGCATCCCGGCCACCGAGACCAGGTCGCGCAGCCGGTCGGCCGCGGCGGGGGCGGCGAGCGTCAGCAGAACGAGAAGCGAAAGACCGAAACGCAGCATGGCAGGACCTTTCCGGGTCAGAGCGGAGAGACCGCGGTCACCGCGCGGCGCAGCCAGCCCTCGCGGGTGGCGTCCGAAACGGTGCCGGCGCCGACATACTCGATCTCGGCATGGGCCAGCCGGTCGGAGCGGACGACATTGTCGGGCGAGATGTCGGAGGGGCGCACGACGCCGCGCAGGCGCACGTATTCCACCCCGCTGGTCAGCGTCAGGCGGCGCTGGCCCTGCACCTCGAGGTTGCCGCCCGGCAGCACGCGCATCACCGTGACCGAGACGCGCCCGATCAGCGAATTGGACTGCGTGGTGCTGCCCGAGCCGCTGAAGCTGCGCTCGGACCCCATGTCGAGCCCGCTTTCGGCGAAGCCGCCGGTCAGGGCGTCGGGCAGGTTGAAGCTGGAGCCGTCGCTGCGCGAGGTGCTGGCGGACTGGGTATCGCGGGCGCTGAAGCGCTCGGTGAAATCCACGGTCAGGATGTCGCCCACCTGCGCCGCACGGCGGTCGGCGGCAAAGAGGCCCGGTGCCGTTTCGGAATAGATCGCGCCGGTCGGCATCTGCCGGGTCGTCTCGATCTGCGGGGGGGCGTAGACCGGGGCCCAGTCGTCGGACAGGCGGTCCTGCACGGTCTCGGAACAGGCGGCGAGCGTCAGGGCCGCGCCGATGAGCAGGAAGGGAACACGCGAATAGGTCATCAGGGCACCGATCAGAGCTTGTTGGTGAGGTAACGCATCATCTCGTCCGTGGCCGAGATGGAGCGCGAGTTGATCTCGTAGGCGCGCTGCGCCTCGATCATCTCGACGAGTTCCTGGACGACGTTGACGTTGGAGGATTCCAGCGCCCCCTGGCGCAGCCCCCCCGCCCCGTCGGCCAGCGGTTCCGAGACGATGGGCGGCCCCGAGGCGGTGCTTTCCATCAGGAAGGTCTCGCCCACCGGGTCGAGGCCGCGGGCATTGGCGAAGCGCGCCAGCGTGATCTGCCCGACCTCGACCGCGCCCACGTCGCCCGGCTGGGTGACGCTGACGATCCCGTCGCGCGAGATGGCGATGGACATCGCATCCTCGGGGATCTGGATCTCGGGTTGCAGGACATAGCCGCTCGAGGTGGTCAGAACGCCCTCGGCATTGCGCGAGAACGCGCCGTTGCGGGTATAGCCGATCTGCCCGTCGGGCAGCAGCACCTGGAAGAACCCGTCCCCCTCGATCGCCACGTCGAGCGCGTTGTCGGTCGTGGTCAGGCTGCCCTGGGTGTGGATCTTCTCGGTCGCCACGAGGCGCACGCCCGTCCCCAGCGCCAGCGCCGAGGTCTGTTGCGTCGCCTCCGAGGTCTGCGCGCCCGCGGGGCGGTATTCCTGGTAAAGCAGCGTCTCGAAATGGGCCCGGTCGCGGCGGAAGCCGGTGGTGTTCACGTTGGCCAGGTTGTTCGAGATCACCTGGA
>JAOARA010000368.1 GCA_025211115.1 Roseicyclus sp.
GAAGGGCAGCGTGTACTGGTCGGCGCGCGGCGTGTAATCGACGGCGGCGCGCATCGCCCAGGGTGTCACCTCGTAATGCAGCGGGATGATCGCGTAATCGTCCATCGCCATGCGCGAGGCTTGCCGCAGCAGGTCTTCGCGGGCGGCGTCGTCGACGGTGCGCAGCGCCTCGAGCAGGATCTCGTCCATCGCGGGGTTGGAATACTGCCCGCGGTTGGTGCCGCCGAGCCCGAGGTCGCTGTTGCGGGTCGCAAGAAGCGCCCGCAGCGGCGAGGACATCTCGCCCGTGCCCGCACCCCAGCCCGCGAGATAGGCCGAGAACTCGAAGGCGTTGCGGCGCGAGAAGAAGGTCGAGGCGGTCGAGGCGTCGATCTCGGTCGCCACGCCGATGCGCGACCACATCTGCGCCACGGCCTGGGCCACCTGCGCATCGTTGATGTAGCGGTCATTGGGCGTGCCGATGGTGATGCCGAACCCGTCCGGGTAGCCCGCTTCGGCCAGAAGCGCCTGCGCGCGCTCGGCGTCGAAGCCGCGCGGCGGCAGGTCGCCCTCCTCATGCGCGCCGAACATGCCGGGCGGCAGCAGCTCGCCCGCCGAGACGGCGACGCCGCCCATGATGCGCTCGACGATGGCATCGCGGTTGATGGCGATGGTCAGCGCCTCGCGCACGCGGATGTCCTGCAGCGGGTTGGCGCCGTCGGTGCCGGTGATCATCGGCGAGGGCACCTGCGCGTGGTCGAGGTGGATGTAGATCACACGGTTCGAGATGCCCTGCACCACGCGCAGGTCATCGTCGGAGCGCAGGCGCTCGAGGTCCTGCAGCGGCGGGTTCTCGATGAAGTCCACTTCGCCCGCGATCAGCGCGGCCACCCGCGGCCCGGCCGAGGTGAGCGGCAGCATCGTCACCCGCTCCCACGGGGCGGCCTCGCCCCAGTAGCCGGGGTTGCGGACCAGCTCGATCCCCTCGCCGCGGCGGAAGCTCTCGAGCAGGAAGGGCCCGGTGCCGATGGCCGCCGAGCCGTCGTTGAAGGCCTGTGTCGCGGGCACCGGCAGATCGTCGCCGCAGCCCTCGGTGCTGAATTCCAGCGTCGAGACATCGACGCCGTTGGCCCGCGCCGAGATGATCCCGAAGGTCGAGAATTCGGTCGGCATCAGCGGGTAGGGCTCGGCGCTGTGGACGATCAGCGTATGCGGATCGGGCACCTCCATGCCGGTGATGCCGCCGGTGTAGGTGGTGAAGAGCGAGGGGGAATCCGGCACGCCGGGAATGCGGCAGACGGTGTAGATCACGTCATACGCATCGAAGGGCGAGCCGTCGGAAAAGGTCACGTCTCGGCGCAGGTTGAACTGCCAGCTGGTGTCGCTGACCGGTTCCCAGCTTTCCGCCAGAAGCGGGGCCAGCTGCTGCGCCTCGTCGGTGAAGACGAGCGACTCGAAGATGTTGCGGCGCAGCTGGTTGTTGGGGCCGAGGTTGTGGAAATGCGGATCGGCCGAGGATGGTTCGGACGCAAGGCCGATGCGCAACTCCTGTGCCGCAAGCGGCAGGGCGGGGATGGCGGCGGCAAGCGCCGCAACGGCCAGGCTGCGAAAGACGGGGCAGGACATGTGGGGCGGTCTCCTCTGTGGGCGGACCGGGGTCGCTGCGCGATGCCCGGTCGACTGGCGACGCGGGCACGCTACCCGAGGGGGCGACGGTCGAAATTGGAAATTTCATGCATTCATGTTATGGACCAATGTGCATTATGCATGACGCTCATCGCAGGGCATTGCAGGACAGGGGGCGGACATGCGGCCACGCGTGTCGATCCGCGAATACGAGGTGCTGCGCGCCGTCATGACCTCGGGCACCGTCACGGCGGCGGCGCATCGGTTGGGCATCTCGCAGCCCGCGGTCAGCCGCCTTCTTGCGCAGCTCGAGGGAAACATCGGCGTGACGCTGTTCGAGCGCCGCGGTGGACGGTTGCGCCCCACCGCCGAGGCGCTGCGCCTGAACGACCGTCTCGACCGGCTGTTCGATGCGCTGTCCTATCTCGACGGGACCGATCCCGCCGACCCGGCAAGCCAGCCGCTCAGGCTTGCCGCGCCTCCGACGCTTGGGCACCTGTTCCTCGCGCGCGCCATGGCGGGGTTCATGAAACAGAACCCAAACCAGATGATCTCGCTCGAGACCTGCACCTCGAACGGCCTGGTGAGCCGGCTGGTGGACGATACCATCGACCTCGGCTTCACGCTGGCCGAGCTGACCCATTCCGCGATGGAGCTGATCCCCTTCCACCGGACCTGTGCGGTCGCGGTCATGGCGTGCGATCATCCGCTTGCCCGTCATGACGTGATCACCCCCGAGATCCTGCACGGCCAGCCCCATATCGCCCTGATGCGGCGGCACACGGTGCGCACGCGGATGGACCGGGTCTTTGCGCAGGCCGGCGTCAGGCCCCGCACGGTGGCCGAGGTGGCGACCGGCGTCAGCGCGATCACGCTGGCACGGCACGGGGTCGGCGTGGCCGTGATCTGCCCCTTCCCCTTGCTGCGGCAGCATGAGGAGGGCCTGGCGATCCGCCCCTTCGCCCCGGAATTCGTCTATCGCGCATCCTTCGCGGTCTCGACGGTGCGGCCGATGTCGCAACCGGCCCGCGCCTTCATGCGCCATGTGCAGCTTGCCGTCCGGTCCGAAGGCGGGGCAGCGACCGGGACGCGGACGGCCTCGTAGCGGCGGGGCTGAGGCCTTGCCGCCGCCGGTGCCCATGTCAGCCCCGGTGAACGCCGGTTGTGCGAGCTGTCCAGCCGGATTGACAGAATCGGTGCGCTGCGCCGGGCGGAGCTTGCGTAACGAAAGCATCTCGAAGCGGGGCATTTGCGCAAGAAAATTTCGTAAATATTTTCATTGCGTTGTGTGCCGGAAAACGAGTCGGTGACGGTTTTTTGACATGTCAACCTTGATTGACACAATCGTCGGTATACAGTCGAACGCAGACCCAACAGCGCGCAGGTCTGGACGGCTCCGCCCGATACCGGTCCGCACACGATGGATGACCGACCGTGAAAAAGACCCTGACCGACCCCGCCCCTGCCGCCACCACCCGCGAGTGCGCCGCGATGCACCCTCTGCTCTCCGGCCTTGCCGAAAGCGCGTTGGCCCGGCTGTGCGCCGACACCCGCCCCGGCGCGGGCTCCGGGGATGCGCTGGCCATTCTCGGCGATCCCTGCGCCGCCGCCATGGCCTATGCACTCTGCGACGAGGATGATCTGGCCGCGTCGCTGCTGGTCGATGACCTGCTCGAGGCGGGCGTGGGGGTCGGGGACCTGTGCCTCGATCATCTCGCGCCCGCGGCGCGGCGTCTGGGCGACCTGTGGGACCGCGACCGCCTGCCCTTTACCGAGGTCGCGCTGGCCAGTGCCCGGATCCAGGCGATCCTGCGCCGCCTTCCGGCCGACCGTGGCGCGGCCTCCCTCCACCATGCCCGTGGCGCGATCTTCGGCGCGGTGCCGGGCGAGCAGCATACGCTGGGCGTGATGATGGCGGCGGACCTGTTTCGGCGCAACGGATGGGATGTCAGCCTGCTGGTCGGGCTGAGCCATGACGAGCTGTTGCAGCGCATGATGCGCGACGACCGGCCGGTGATCGGCCTGAGCTGTTCGGGCGATCATTCCTACCCCGCCTTGCGGCGTCTGCTGGCCGCGATGGCCAAGGCGCGACCCGAGGTCGAGATCCTGCTGTCGGGGCAGATCGTGCATGCCCCCGAGCGCATGGCCGACCTGCC
>JAOARA010000369.1 GCA_025211115.1 Roseicyclus sp.
GGCAACCGCTTGGCCACACGGCCTTGCCAGACCTGTATCGCTGGCGTCAGGATGGCGCGGCACACGCGTCGGAGGACAGATGCCGGAGATCGCCCAGACCGCGGCCGAGATGATCGGCGGCATGTCGCCCGAGTTGAAACCGGGGCTGTGGGTCTTCGTGACCGTGCCGCAGCGCGCGGACGCCGCGCGTCACATGCCGCAGGCGCTGGCGAGCTTTGCCGAGGCCGAAGGGCTGTCGCTGATCCTGCCGGCCGACATGGCCGAGGGGCAGCCGATGCGGCTGATCACGCTGCGCGTCCATTCCGCACTCGACGGCGTGGGGCTTACGGCGGCGATGTCCGGCGCGCTCGCGGCGGAGGGGATCCCCTGCAACATGGTCGCGGCCTTCCATCACGACCACGTCTTCGTGCCCGCGGCGATGGCCGAGGCGGCGCTCGGGATCCTGCACCGGCTGCAGGACCAGGCGCGCGCCTAACGCAAAAGGGGCCGCGCGTGGCGGCCCCTTCGCTGTCTTCGGTCAGGACGGGCCTGATTACATCATGCCGCCCATGCCGCCCATGTCGGGCATGCCGGCACCTGCGGCGTCGTCCTTCTTGGGCTTGTCGGCCACCATCGCTTCGGTGGTGATCAGCAGGCCCGCGACCGATGCGGCGTCTTCCAGCGCGGTGCGGACGACCTTTGCGGGGTCGATCACGCCGAACTTGAACATGTCACCATATTCTTCGGTCTGCGCGTTGAAGCCGAAGGCGAGGTCGCTCGATTCGCGGATCTTGCCCGCGACGACCGAACCGTCCACGCCGGCGTTCTCGGCGATCTGGCGCAGCGGGGCTTCCAGCGCCTTGCGGACGATGGCGATGCCTGCGTCCTGGTCGCTGTTCTCGCCCTTGACGCCGTCCAGCGCCTTGGCACCCTGCACGAGGGCCACGCCGCCACCGACGACGCCACCTTCCTGCACGGCAGCGCGGGTCGCGTTCAGCGCGTCATCGACGCGGTCCTTGCGCTCTTTCACTTCCACTTCGGTCATGCCGCCGACGCGGATGACGGCAACGCCGCCCGCCAGCTTGGCCACACGCTCCTGCAGCTTCTCGCGGTCGTAGTCCGAGGTGGTTTCCTCGATCTGCTGACGGATCTGGCTGACGCGGGCTTCGATCTCGGCCTTTTCGCCGTGACCGTCGACGATGGTGGTCTCGTCCTTGGTGATCGAGACGCGCTTGGCGGTGCCGAGCATGTCCATCGTGACGTTCTCGAGCTTCATGCCGAGATCTTCCGAGATCACCTGGCCGCCGGTCAGGATCGCGATGTCCTGCAGCATGGCCTTGCGGCGGTCACCGAAGCCCGGTGCCTTGACCGCGGCGATCTTCAGGCCGCCACGCAGCTTGTTGACCACGAGGGTCGCAAGGGCTTCGCCCTCGACGTCCTCGGCGATGATCAGGAGCGGCTTGCCCGACTGGATCACGGACTCGAGCAGCGGAACCATCGGCTGCAGCGAGGAGAGCTTCTTCTCGTGCAGCAGGATGAGGCAGTCTTCCAGCTCGGCGATCATCTTGTCGGGATTGGTCACGAAGTAGGGCGACAGGTAGCCGCGGTCGAACTGCATGCCTTCGACGACCTCGGTCTCGGTCTCGAGGCCCTTGTTCTCTTCGACGGTGATGACGCCGTCATTGCCGACCTTCTGCATCGCATCCGCGATCTGGCGGCCGATTTCCTTCTCGCCGTTGGCCGAGATGGTGCCGACCTGGGCGACTTCGTCGCTGTCGGTCACGTCGCGGGCGGCGGCCTTGATGTGCTCAACGACCTTGGCGGTGGCCATGTCGATGCCGCGCTTGAGGTCCATCGGGTTCATGCCGGCGGCAACCGACTTCATGCCTTCCTTGACGATGGCCTGCGCCAGAACCGTCGCGGTGGTGGTGCCGTCGCCGGCCTCGTCATTGGTGCGGGAAGCGACTTCCTTCACCATCTGCGCGCCCATGTTCTCGAACTTGTCTTCCAGTTCGATTTCCTTGGCGACCGCCACACCGTCCTTGGTGATGCGGGGGGCACCGAAGCTCTTTTCGATGACCACGTTGCGGCCCTTGGGGCCCAGCGTCACCTTCACCGCGTCGGCGAGGATGTTGACGCCCTTGAGCATGCGGTTGCGGGCATCGGTGTTGAACCGTACGTCTTTAGCAGCCATGGTTTGCTCCTATTCCTGGATGGGTTGGTTGGAAAAGCGCGCGGCTCAGGCGATGACGCCGAGGATGTCGCTTTCCTTCATGATCAGCAGCTCTTCGCCGTCGACCGTCACCTCGGTGCCGGACCACTTGCCGAACAGCACGCGATCACCGGCCTTGACGGCCATCTCGATCAGCTCGCCGGAATCCTTGCGCGCGCCATCGCCGCAGGCGATCACTTCGCCCTCGGCGGGCTTTTCCTTGGCGCTGTCGGGGATGATCAGACCGCCCTTGGTCTTCTCGTCGGATTCGACACGGCGGACCAGAACACGGTCATGCAGCGGTTTGAATGCCATCTCTCGAACTCTCCTCTCGGGTTCGGTTATGTCTCTCCCGTTATCACTCGCCCTTGGTGAGTGCTAACGGCGCGGAGATAGGGAGGCCGCGCGGGGCTGTCAACGCCCTGCGCCGCGGATTTCTCGCGGGACCGCGCAGCAGGTGCGCCCGACGCGCCGCTCTGCGGCACGGTTGCCCCCTGACAAGCCGGGCCCGCTTCGCTAAGAGGCGCGAGAGTTTCCATCAAAATCCGCGGAAGTGACCCATGACCACCCTCGTTTTCGGCCATAAATCGCCCGACACCGACTCGACCGGCTCGCCCATCATCTGGGCCTGGTACCTGAGCGAGGTGAAGGGCACCGCCGCCGAGCCCGTGCTGCTGGGCGAGCCCAACACCGAAGCCGCCTTCATGCTGACGCGCTGGAACCTCGACAAGCCGCGCATCGTGGGCGGCGTCGAGGCCGGCACGCCGGTGGTGATCGTCGACACCAACAATCCCGCCGAGCTGCCCGAGGGGATCAACGACACCGACATCCAGGCGATCATCGACCATCACAAGCTGGTCGGCGGGCTGGAGACGAAGGGCCCCATCGACATCCGGATCGAGCCGCTCGCCTGCACCGCCACGATCATGCGCAAGATGATCGGCGACGACCTGGCGAAAGCCCCCGAGGGCGTGAAGGGCGCGATGCTGTCCTGCATCCTGTCGGACACGCTGGAATTCCGCTCGCCCACCACGACCGACGAGGACCGCGCCGTGGCCGAGGCGCTGGCGGCCGACCTGGGCATCGACATCCCCTCCTATGCCGCCGAGATGTTCGCGGCCAAATCGGACGTCTCGGCCTTCTCCGAGGCGGAATTGCTGCGGATGGATTCGAAAACCTACGAGGTCGGCGGCAAGACCTTCCGCGTCTCGGTTCTTGAAACCACCTCGCCCGGCACGGTGCTGTCGCGCAAGGATGCGCTGATCGCCGCGATGCCGACGGTCGCCGAGGAAGACGGCGCCGACCAGGTGCTGCTCTTCGTCGTGGACATCCTGAAGGAGGAGGCGACGCTGCTGGTCCCGAACGCGCTGGTGCGGCAGGTGGCCGAGAAGAGCTTTGCCGCCGCGCCGGGCGAGGCCGACACGGTCGTGCTGCCGGGTATCGTCAGCCGCAAGAAGCAGATCATCCCCAACCTCGCGCTCTGACGCGCCCCGCCTGGGTCCGGGACACGGCCGGCTGCGCGCGGCGCAGCCGGCCGTTTGCGATTTTTCGTACGAAAAATCGCATCGGGCGACGCCGCAGGCGGCGCAATCCCTCGACGCTCCGGGAACAAGCGCCTACACCGGCCCCGACCCCCGAACAGGAGCGCCGCCCCATGACCCGCATCATCGACAACCTCGCCGAGATTTCCGGCCATTACGACGCGGTGTTCTGCGATCTCTGGGGCTGCGTGCATGACGGGCTGCGCCCCTTCCCCGCCGCGGTCGAGGCGCTGCGCGCCTTCAAGGCCCAAGGCGGCACCGTGGTGCTGGTGACCAACGCGCCCCGCCCACGGGCCAGCGTGGCACGGCAACTGGACCGGATGGGTGTGCCCACGGATTGCTGGGACGTCATCGCCACCTCGGGCGACAGCGCGCGGGCCGCGATGTTCGAGGGCGTGGTCGGTACAAAGGTCTGGCACATCGGCGAACCGCATGACGCGCCCTTTTTCGAGCCGCTGGAGCTGCTTTCGGACCCCGTGGCTATCGAGAAGGTCGACCTGGCCGAAGCCGATGGCATCGTCTGCACCGGCCCCTTCGCCCCCCATGCCGATCCCTCGGTGATGCGCCCGCAGTTCCCGCTGGCCAAGACGAAGGGGCTGAAGCTTCTGTGCGCGAACCCCGACATCGTCGTGGACCGCGGCGAAAGCCGGGAATGGTGCGCGGGCGCGCTGGCCGAGCTTTATACCGAGATGGGAGGCGAGAGCCTCTATTTCGGCAA